>CBDTVQ010000310.1:0-3084 GCA_965364045.1 uncultured Tessaracoccus sp.
GCACCTCAACGGTCGGCTGGACTTTGACCCAGGCACCTGCGCCGCGTGATTCCTACTCCGGGGGAAGCAGGTCGAATGCGCCGGACGACGAGAGGACTCCGTCGGCGGCCAGGATGTCGAACGTCACCGGTCCGGCTGAGAAGTTGGTCACGAGCGCGTGCTCGGTGACGGTCGCGCCAGGCTGCAGGTCAAGCCGGAATGACACACGCTGGTCAGGGACGCCCGCAGCATCAGCGGGGACGATCGACCAGGTGACCTCGCCCACCGGGTCCGGAGTTTCTGCGGAGGCTGCACCGGCTGGCCCCGCGATCATTAGGACAGCAAGCGCAACGGAGGCGAGGAGGGAGCCGGGGCGAGTCGTGATCATGTTGAGTCCAACGGTGTGAGGGTATGCCACCGCTCGGGCCGCCTGGTGGCGGCCCGAGCGAGCCCCCTAATCCACGGGGAAGAGGGAGAGGGTGACGATGGATTTGTAGGCACCCGGTGGGGTGTCCAGCGGCACCTCGAGGAGCAGATGAGCGCCGGCGGTGGCCGACCCGTATCTGCCCTCATTGGTTGCTGACACGAGCGTTGCGGGGCTTGCCAGACCTGATCCGCCCCGCATCTGCCCGTCAACCCTCGGCCCGGCATCAAGACCGGGGCGATCCTCTTCCGTGGTCCATGGCAGCCAGCCCTCGTATTTGGCACCGAACTCGTCCTCTTCTTCGGAGACGAACTTCGAGGCGCGCCCAGAGACACTCCACCCGGATCCACCGGCCTGCATGTTGCTTCTGGCGTCGGTCACCACGATCGTC
This sequence comes from uncultured Tessaracoccus sp., assembly GCA_965364045.1. GTDB lineage: Bacteria > Actinomycetota > Actinomycetes > Propionibacteriales > Propionibacteriaceae > Arachnia. The sequence goes on from CBDTVQ010000310.1 coordinate 795, forward strand.
GGCAGGTCACCCCCGAAATGGTGGCGGTCGACGTCCTCGGCGTGTTCCAGCTGCACCAGGCCGGAGAACTCGCCGACCCGCATGGTCAGCGATCCAGGCTGCTCCATCTTGTTCGGGATCGCCGCGCCGATCGGGATCTCTCCAGCGTTCTTTCCGACCTCCGAGCGGGCCGCGGCTCGCTTGATCGCGGCCCCGTCCTTTTTGGAGATGACCCCGTCCTTGACGAGGGTCTTGACGATGTCCCCAACGTGCTTGACGAACTCGCCGTGGTTCTTGTACTCGCCGTTCTCGTTAATGAGGTCGTTGATTGTGCAGCCGTCGCTGAGTTTGGCGTTGGCCACCTTGGTGTCGATCCCACCGATGATGACGGTTGCGCGGGTGTCGGAGCACCCGGTGCCCGCCTTGACGGTGAACGACCCGCTGAGTCGCTTATTGTCGGCGGAGCTGCCGATGAAGAAGTTCACTTTGCCTTCCGGGGTGATGAACGTCTTTGACGTGGTGTCGTAGTAGGACAACGATTGGCTGGGAACGGAAATCGTCACCCATTCGGACTTCCCCGGCTTGAGGTACACCTTTTGGAAGCCAGCAAGCTGCTTGACCGGTGTCTCGACCGCTGTGGGCAGTTCCCCGAGATAGAGCTGGGTGACCTCGGCGCCGCCGACACCACCGGTGTTAGTCAAGCGGAAGCGGATCATGGTCTGCTTGTCGCCTGCCGCCGGGATGACCTTCAGGTCGCTGTACTTGAATGAGGTGTAGGACAGGCCGTGCCCGAACGGGAACAAGGGCTCAATGTCCTGCGCGGCGTAGCCACGGTATCCAATGTTGATGCCCTCGGTGTGCGGGATGTTCGGATCCGTGTACGCCCACGGTGTCTTCAACCCGTAAGGCACCGCAGTCTCGCTCCGCGGGTACGTAATGGGGAGGTGACCCGACGGGTTGATGTCACCGAACAGTGCACTGGCGATGGCCGAGCCTTCCTCCTGGCCACCGAAGTAGGACTGCAGCACCCCTGGAACCTCGCCCAGCCAAGGCATAGTCACTGCGCCCGCGGTCGCCAAGACAACCACAGTCCGGGGATTGGCCGCCCGGACGGCGGTGATCAACTGGTCGGCGCTCTGCGGCAACTTCAGTGAGACCCGGTCCCGGATCTCGCCTTCCATGGTGCGGACGTACACGACAGCGACGGACGCATCCGCAGCCGCCGCAGCCGCCTCCTGAATAGCCGGCGAGAATGCACCGTCAGGCGTCGACCACTGGAGCAGCAACGTGCCGGGCTCAAGCCTCTGCTGTGCGCGGTTGGCCACATAGTCAACCTGCAGCGCGTACTCCTGACCGCCTACGAGGTCCAGGTCCGCAGAGGAGACGTCGCGCAAACCATTGGTGCCGGTCATGTCGACAATCGTCTCGCCATCGAGTTGCAGGGTTGCATCTCCCCAACCAGTGAGGTTGAACTTGTAGGTTCCTGTCAGGGGGGCAGTGATGGTGCCGCTGTAGCGCACTGACTGGTCGAAGGCGCCCGGGGTCACGGCCGGTGTCTTTTCCACCTGTGACGCGTAGATTGACGCCAGCACGCCTGTACCTCCCAAGAAGCCGGTGTCGTAGTTCACCTGAGGATCCACGCGAGTGATCGCTGGACTGCCCGAGAACGAATCATTCGCAAAATACTCTGCAGTGAGCCCAGAACCACCACCCGACGCGGGCGCAAGCACCGTAGACGGCACCGCCGTCATGTTTTCGCGCTCAAGAAGGTTGGTGCCATTGACGGGGTCGTTGCCGGGGGAGTACGTCATCGTGATGCCCGCTTTATTGGCCCTCGCCTGAATCCCGTCCAGTGCCGGCACCGGCACTGTGGCCGACACGTACGGCGCGCCACCGGGTGAGGCAATTATGTTGGCGTCTGCGCCAATGACGGCAATGGACTGTGTCGATCTGGCCAACGGCAGGACGCCGCCGTCATTCTTCAGGAGCGTGATCGCCTGGTTCTGCACGTTGCGTGCTTCTGCGCTGCCCGCCTGGACGTCGATCGGAGATGGTGTGTAGTCGGTGTCGAACAGTCCGAACTCGAACATCGGCTTCAGGATCCGAAGCACTGATTGATTAACCAGCGCGACGTCGACCGTACCGTTGTTCACCGCTTCCACGAGCTTCGGGCCATAGAAATTGGCTGTACCCGTTTCCATATCCGTGCCGGCTTCGAGGCCCGGGATGGTGCTGTGCATCGCACCGAAATCGGTCATCACGAAGCCCTTGAACCCGCCAAGCTCGCGGAGGAGATCATTCAGAACGAATT
>CBDTVQ010000311.1:0-3075 GCA_965364045.1 uncultured Tessaracoccus sp.
GCAATTCCGGATCCCGGCAGGTTGGCTCAAATTGCGGTTGAAACCATGGACCTGCGTCCCATTCGGCTCGGCACGTTTCCCTTGACAACGCAGAGGTCGGCCAACCACCTGGGGTACGTGGGGTGGAACGCATGGCTGTGGGTGGAAGATGCAGGAGAGAGCACTTGGGGTCCGATCACGCGCTCCGCGTCGGAGGCCGGGTATACCGTCACGGCCACTGCCACTGTTTCGGAAGTGGTGTGGGACATGGGCAACGGCGACACTGTCACCTGTGGGCGAGGCACTCCCTGGCGGGAGAGCCTGACAAGGAATGAGTCGTCGCCGGACTGTGGTTACGTCTACTCCCGGGACGGCGAATACACCATCACTGCGACGACATACTGGAACGTTGTGTGGTCTGGAATCGGTAGCTCGGGAACCATCGAACTGGATCTGACGCGCTCGGGAAATGTTCGGATTGCGGAAGTGCAAGTGGTCAATGTTGCCCCGCCCCAGAATTGAGGCGGTCCCCATTGATTGCGGCCATGACGAAGGCTGCAACGCCCCATGGATGATTCAGCCCAGTCGGCGTCCAGAGATAGCCGAGGCGCGGGAATCCGGGAATCGGAATGGTGGGGCCCGACACTTCAGGGAGTACCAGTCGGCCATGATGGCGGCGGACAGCGGAACTCACTGAAGCCAGCGCGCTCTCTCCGGGCTCGAGGAACTGCTCGGGCAAGTACCCTTCGCGGACCGCGTGCAGCCATCCAGCTGAAATGAGAGCTGTCGCAGACAGCTCGCGGTAGTCCTGTTGTGATGAATGCGCCCGCCGCTTGTCTGCCAGGATCGTGGGCCAGGTTCCGTCGTCTCGCTGGAGACCCAGCAGAGCGCCGCTCGTCCTGGCCAGAAGGGCCATGATCGCGGGACGCTCAGGATGCTCCAGCGGCAGTTGATCAAGGATCATCGGCAGCGATGCCACCACCCACCCGTTGCCACGGCCCCAGAACACCGGTGGGTATGGCCGTTTGGCCCTCACCCAATAGGAGTGGTGCCACAGATTGGTGTGGGGATCCAGAAGGCGCTGAGCATAGAGCCGCGGCTGCCGTGCGGCGAAGTCAACGAGTTCGGGCATCCCCTCGGCGCGTCCGTACATGCTGGGGAACACGCTGAACATCATGAGCGAGTCCACCCAGATGGAGCGTGGGTAGATCCAGTTCCAACGCGAGTTGCCCAAGTGGTTGACGGCGTCGTCGATGGCACGGGGAGCGGTACGGATGTAGTCGACGGCGCGGTCGGTGAGCGGGGCGAAGCGCTCGAACCCGGCCTGCTGCATTCGCCAGGTGACGAGTGCCGGTGCAACGTGGTCCGAGTAGTCGATCCGCGGTGGGTGCTCGAGGTGATGATCGGCGAAGCGGAGCAGAAAATCTTCGTACCGGGAATCCCCGAGGTGATCGTCCAGAAGTGTCAAGGCGTATCCCAGAAGCGCAGGCCCCCACATCCAGGGCATCACGGGCTCCGTGGCGGACTGGGCCACGATGTCGTCACACAGCGCGACCGCAACCTCCAGCGGGGTCGCGGGGGAGTGGCTCTTCACCAACCCGGGCAGGGCATCCGAGCGGCCGTGGCGTCGCGACTGTCGCGTCCAGTCCAGCTCCAACACATGACCGTCATGCTCGATGTGCAGGTGATCGGGGAATCGGGGCGCTCCTACGAAGGGAGTGTCAAACCGTGGGTGTTGATCAGGCACGGCCTCTCCGTCTCGTGTGAGACCTGTGCCGAAGGTCAGCTCGTAGTCAGAGTCGCTCAGGTGAGCGGTGAGTACAACGGGTCCCGCCTCGTTGCTGGCTCTCCTGTTCGACCAGCTGCGATTGGCCAGTGACACCTCCACGTCGCGGATACTGACGCACCAGTCGTCGAACGGGCCGTCCTCGTCCGTGTTACCCAGCATGACCACCCAGGCTGTGACGTCGCCTTGCTGCACCAACTCTTCCGGCTCCGAACCCGCTGTCAGCACTGATGTGCTCACGATTCCGATGAGGCCGGAACCCACCCTTGCCGCCAGCCACGTGCCGCCGCCGTCGTGGATGGCAGCTCGTTCCTCATCGAATCGCCCAGATGGCCAGTGCAGGTGGGACTGCCGCAGCCGACGGCGTTCCAGATAGCCACGGCGCACGCGCAGGTCGTGCACGGACAACAGGACGTTTCGGTGGTGTCCCACGTGGGGGTTGATGCCGTTGCCCACCCAGGCTGACGGCGAGAAGTTGCGGGCAGCGTCGTCAAACATGGGTGCGCCGGGGTGCGTGGTGAAGACGTTCACTCCGCCTGGCAAGGTCGCCTGCCAGAGATGCTGCTGATCGCCGAAGCCTCCGGGGTGGTACGACTGCGCACTGGAGAGCAGTCCGTGGCGTGTTCGCCACGTCGTCACATCAGCGCGCTGGATCGCGACGCCCTGAGTGGCTGGATTGAGGAGTTTCACCAGCTGGGGCAGGAGGACCGACGGCACATGCGAGAGTGATGACAGCGGTGCCAGGAAACGGTTGGCTCCAAGCTGCCAGGCCTTGAACATCGCCATCGTGGTGCGAATGGACTCGGGCGTGGTGAACGCCTCCATGAGCCAGAAGTATGGACCGGTGGCGTCCAGATCCTCGGGCTTGCCCACCTCCCGTGTGACCTCTGGCAGATCCAGGCCAAAGCTCTCTTGGATGAGAGCATCACCGCGGAAGGCAGCGATGCGGCGCAGCACCTCGGGCACCGCGTAGGAGCTCGTGACCACGAGACCGGACATCCTGCTGAGATTCCAGTGGTCACGCGGCTCACCAAAGAAGTGATCGCCGAGCTCCAGGGTGTCCGCGTTGTGCGGATCCTTCTTCTGACGCTCATAGGCACGCCCGGCAGAGCCGACGAACCAGCGCTCAAACCGGTGCAGCGCCATGTCGAGCACCAGCAGATCGAGGACTATCGTGGCCCTCCGGGCGAGATCGTCGTCGGCGAGGTCGATCAACAACGCCAGCGCTGCGGCATCCTCCTCGTAGTAGGTGTTGGAACACCACTCCGTGAAGCCGAACCGGAAACGATGTTTGAGCCATGTTTCGAGGC
>CBDTVQ010000312.1:0-3072 GCA_965364045.1 uncultured Tessaracoccus sp.
TGGTGGAGCTCTACATCTCCTACCTGCGCAAGAAGATCGACGTGGGACGGGACCCCATGATCCACACCATGCGGGGTGTCGGCTACGTCCTGCGACCTGCATGACCAGCTCGCTCACTCTGTCAGCGCAGTTGCGCCGTCGGGTGACCATCATCGTGGCGGCGTTGGCCATCGTGCTGTCCATCAGCACCCTGCTGGCTGCCCGCTCCATGACGTACAACCAGGTGGACAAGCAGCTGGATTCGGCATTCTCTCGGCAGGGCCGCCAAGGAGCTCCGGGAGACATGGCACCTGGCATCAACGTTCCCGGCATGGCAGAGGGAACCGTCATCGCTGCACTGATGCCCTCGGGTGAGCGTCGCGGCACAACTGTGGGGGAAGGCGACTACGAGCCCCTGACGACCATTGCCTGGCACGAGCTGCAGAAGGTACCCACCGACGGTGAGAAGCACACCGTGGCAGTGCCCGGCATGGGCGAGTACCGGGCTGAATCCCGCTATGGCGACAATCGTGTCGTCGTGGCGCTGCCGTTGGCGGAGCAGAACCTGATCCTCTTTCGTCTCACCATTCTCACTGGGGGCATGGGGGTGATCGCGGTCGTGGTGGCGGGGATGGCGACCGGGGCCCTGGCCAGCCGCACCACCCGCCCGCTGCGGGCGTTGAGCAGCACCGCACAGGAGGTTTCCCGCACCCGTCTTGACCAGGGCGAGGTACAGGTACCGGCCCCCGTCGAGGTGGGAGAGCTGCCACCGGAACATGAGGTGGCGCAACTCGCCACCGCCTTCAACCACATGCTGGGCAACGTCCAGAGTGCTCTGGCCGCCCGGCAGGCCTCCGAGACCAAACTGCGTCGTTTCGTGGCGGACGCCTCACACGAGTTGCGCAATCCACTCGCTGCCATCAAGGGCTACGCAGAACTGGCCGAGGGCGCGGGGGCGGATTCCCGGGACACGTCCTTCGCCCTGACACGCATCAACTCTGAAGCCATCCGCATGACCACGCTGGTGTCCGATCTCCTTCTCCTGGCCCGTCTGGATGCTGAGCCGGTGATGGAGCTCCGGCCCGTCGACGTGGTGGAGGTGGTCCTGAACGCCGTCGCTGACGCACGTGCCGCCGGTCCGGATCACGTGTGGCACATGGACCTGCCCGAGGAGGGCTTCGAGGTGATGGGAGATGCGGACCGGCTGCACCAAGTGGTGGTGAACCTGCTGTCCAATGCTCGCAACCACACCCCCGCCGGCACCACGGTCACAGCGTCGGTGGCCATGCGTCAGGGACGGGCCTGCATCACGGTCGGCGACGACGGGCCCGGAATCGCGCAGGAGGAACTCCCCCGGGTCTTCGAGCGTTTCACGCGCGGCGATTCGGCGCGCACCCATTCGCCCGTGCCCTCGACGGGGCTTGGCCTGGCAATCGTGGATGCGGTCGTGCGCAGCTTCGGTGGTCATACACAGGTGGAGTCGCGCCCCGGCAGCACCCGGTTCACCGTGTGGCTGCAGCCGGCAATCTGAGCAATCGTTCTCCAAGGCGAGATCCGTGGTTACGGCCGTGGCAACGTCGGAAGTCCAGCGATCGGAAAGCTCCAGCGAGCAGTGGAACTGGGACTTGAGCAGCTTCGTGCGGGCAGGACAGCTATCTTTGGGGTTTCTGGTCAGACGAAGCACGGCGTCGCGCTCTCGGTCGTGACCGGCAAATGGCGCAGCATCATCGATGACTATGGGACAACTGCAGCAGCACTTTTGGAGGAACAATGACTATTGACCTGACCGTTGCACTCGCTCCGGCGTCTCGGGCCATTCAACTCATCGGTTCGGACCTCACCGAGAAGAGCCTCAAGCTTCACCTCGACGGGCTCTCTGGTGTGGATTCCGTTGGGCTTGAGGCGCGCGCTGCGGCACTGTCCACCCGCTCCATCAAGACGAGCTCGAAGGTCTGGGCGCTCGACACCATCATTGGGCTCATTGATCTCACCACTTTGGAGGGTGCGGACACGCCCGGCAAAGTGGAGTCACTGGTTGCCAAGGCGCTCAATCCCGATCCCGGCGACTCCACATCCCCGCGCGTTGCGGCCGTCTGCGTCTATGGCGACATGGTCCCGTGCGCAGTGGCCGCACTGGGCAGTGCCCATGCCGCTGGCGGCTTGACCGGCATCAACGTCGCCGCCGTCGCCACCGCGTTCCCGAGCGGTCGCGCATCCCTTGCCATCAAGCTTGCCGACACCGCTGAAGCTGTTGCTGCCGGCGCGGACGAGATCGATATGGTCATCGACCGCGGAGCGTTCCTATCCGGGCGTTACGGTCGCGTCTTCGAACAAATCGTGGCCGTGAAGGAGGCGTGTCGCCGAGTCGATGGCAGCTACGCACACCTGAAGGTGATCCTGGAGACCGGCGAACTCAACACCTACGACAACGTCCACCGAGCGTCCTGGCTTGCGATCCTTGCTGGCGCGGACTTCATCAAGACTTCCACGGGCAAGATGCAGCCCGCGGCGACGCTTCCGGTCACGCTGCTCATGCTCCAGGTTGTGCGGGACTGGCACAAGCTCACGGGTGAGAAGATCGGTGTGAAGCCGGCCGGAGGTATTCGCTCGTCGAAGGACGCCATCCGCTACCTCGTGACGGTCGCCGAAACTGTCGGAGAAGAGTGGCTTGACCCGCACCTGTTTCGATTTGGTGCCTCGAGCCTCTTGAACGATGTGCTGCTGCAACGTCAGAAGATCACCACCGGTCACTACAGCGGCCCCAGCTACGTCACGATCGATTAGGAGATCCCCTACATGTCTTTCCTCGAATATGCCCCGGCTCCCGAATCGACGAGCATCCTGCATCTGAAAAAGAGCTACGGTCTCTTCATCGACGGCGAGTTCCGCGACGGGCACGGCAACCCATTCACGACCATCTCCCCAGCAGATGAATCGCCCATCGCCGAGATCGCCAATGCTGACTCGACAGATGTCGACGCCGCCGTCGCCGCGGCCCGCCGCGCTTACGAAAAGGTCTGGTCGAAGATGAGCGGCCGCGATCGCGGAAAGTACTTGTTCCGCATCGCACGACTCGTGGCTGAACGCAGTCGT
>CBDTVQ010000313.1:0-3065 GCA_965364045.1 uncultured Tessaracoccus sp.
ACGGACAAGACCGAGCAGCCTCAATCACACCGAGTACCTCGGCTGCGCTCCGCTTCACCTGCTCCATGAAACAACTGTATTGACCCCCCACTGACAGTTTTTTCGATGGTGGTCTCCAGAGTGCGAAACCAGCCCAAGGATCGGGCAGCGGATACCTCACGACTACCTGGCAGTCCCCGTCGTCAGATTGCTGGCAGCCCGGACGTTTCTGTCAGAGCCTGAAGGACAGCGAGCGCGTCGTCGGCCCTGCCATGGGGTACCAGAAGATGATCGTGGTGGAATCCAGCGATGACGTTGCAACTCATGCCCGCCTCGGCCAGCGCTGTGCTCACAGCAGATGTGAGGCCGACGGCGTGCAGGGACGAGCGCACGCGAAGAGTTACCCAGGCCGCGACGAAGTCGTAGGTGAGACCCGCCTGGTCCGCCTGCTCCTTGTGCAGAACCACGGACAAACCCTCTGGCTCCACCACGCTGGCGAGCGGATCCAGACGAGGAAGGGAGTCGACGTCAGCCACAGTGACGAACACGAACTGGCCAGCGACCAGTTCGGGCTCCATGCTCACCAGCAGCACGCGTAAATCCGTCTCTCCGGAGTCCGCGGAACCGCTGATCACGTTGGTCTTCCTTGCCGGTGAGGACTCCACGTCGGCACGGCCAACCGTTGGCAGGGAGCCGGTCACGCTGTTTGCTGACGGGAGATCCACTCCGCCAGTTCCACGCGGGGGCCGGTGTAGAACGGAGTCTCCTCGCGGACGTGCAGACGAGCTTCGACGGAGCGCTGGTGACGCATGGCGTCGGTGAGGCGGTGGAGCTCATCTGCCTCGAAGGCCAGCACCCACTCGTAGTCGCTCAACGCGAAGCTGGACAGCGTCGAGGCAACCACATCGGGGTACTCGCGGCCGGCGATTCCGTGTTCGTAGAGCATCTTCGAACGATGGTCGTTGTCCAGGTTGTACCACTCGTAGCTGCGCACGAACGGGTACACGCACAGCCAGGGACGTGGAGCGAAACCCGCGAAGCACGACGGCACGTGCATGCGATTGAACTCTGCGGGGCGGTGCACACCCATGACGGACCACACCGGCTCCAGGAACGCGCCGAGGGTGCTCTTGCGGGTGGCGTGGTAGGCCGCCTGCAACTGTGCGGGATTGTGCGCGGTGGTCCAGACCATGAGGTCGGCGTCGGCCCGGAAACCGCCCACGTCATAGAAGCCGCGCAGCGTCACGCCGGTGGACTCGATCTCCGCCTGCAGTGAGCCGAAGTCACCGTCGGTGGCCAGCGGTGCAGCGGTCCTGAACACGGAATACATGGCGTACAACGGCATGGCGTTGATGGCCTCGATATCGACGTCGGTCTCGTCGCGCGAGTCGCGACCCGGGTGGACAGTCATGCCGTGGCTCCTTCAGTGGCGGTGGCCTCAGTGGTGGGTTCTGCAGCGGGGCGGACGTGCCGCTGCGGTGCCTTGCAGCAGTCTGCGGGGCAGCTCTGGATGGCGGCTGTGGCGTGATCGAGCTCACCGCGTTCAGCGGCGGCCTTCTCGAGCAACAGGTCCACGAGCAGTGCGTGGAACTCCGGGTCCTGATCGACGGTGGCGGCGCGTTGGTATTCCAGTTCGAGTTCTCCGGCGGTTGCGCGGGCCTCGGTGTCGAGGTCGTAGAGCACCTCCATGTGGTCGCTGAGGAAACCGATGGGGGCCGCCACGACACCGGCAATGCCCTCCTCCTTGACCTCTGCCATGCGGTCATTGATGTCGGGCTCAAGCCACGGAACGTGCGGCGGGCCGGAGCGCGAGCAGTACGTCAACTCCCAAGTGAGGTCCTCACCAAGCTCCTTCGACGCAATATCAGCGACCCGCATGGCCACGCGCTGATGCTGCTGCTCATAGGTGCCGCGCACGATGCCGGACGTGGCGTTCATGGTGATGGGGATGGAGTGGGTGACGAACAGCACGCGCATGGCTGCGTCGCCGATCCGCGCCCTGAGTTCCTTCACCGCAGCCACGAGTGCGCGGGCGCATGAGTTCACGAAGCCGTCACGATCGGAGTACGGCGGGACCTTGTCGATGCTCACGGCACCGTCGGTACTCGCTTCGGCCGCCTGCATGTCCTCGCGATACTGCCGGCAACCGGAGTAGGAGCCGTAGGCCGAGGTTGCCATCCCGATGATGCGACGATGTCCGTCGGACCGCAGCTTCTCGACAGTTTCTGAGTTGTAGGGCAGCCAGTTGCGATTGCCGATGACCAACGGCACGTCCAGCCCGCGACGGTCCATTTCTGCGCGGATGTTCTCCAACAGCTTGGCATTGAGTTCGTTGATGGGGGAGCGACCGCCGAACATCATGTAGTGCTTGGAGACCTCCAGGAGACGCTCGTCGGGGATCCCACGGCCAGCGGTGGCGTTGCGCATGAACGGCAACACGTCCTCGGGTTCGTTCGGACCGCCATACGAAGAAATCAGGACTGCGGTGTAGGGGGTGAGATCGGCATTCACAGGGCCTCCAGTCGGGGGGTGGGGTCGAGATCGCCCAGCGAGAGCCCGGTGACGGGACAGTGCTGGATTTCGAGCTCGTCAGGATTGAGTTCGTTGGACGGGGTGACGGTGGTGATGCCGTACACCTCGTGCAAAGCGTTCAGGTATTCCTCGGTCCGTCCGGCCTCGGCAGCCTCGCGGGCGCGCATTGACGGCGTGTGCAGGAGCCGGGTGGCGAGACGCCGGAGGGCGTGGGCGCACTCGTCGCGATCCAGTGGGCGTCCCTGGGGGAGCCGCGCCACCTCGTCGGAGACGAGTTCCAACACTGCCTGCCGCAGTTCGACGACGGCAGGGTCCACCAGCTTGGACCTTAGCTTGGCGAGCACACCTTCCACGCCCTCGGCCACCAGCTGTGCAGCGTGTTCGGTGTCGCTGCTCCAGCGGGGGGCAATGTCGCGCTGGATGTGGGCGAGGTCAATGGCCGTGACGTGCGGCAGCTCGGCAACATCAGGGTCGACGTCGCGTGACAGGGACAGGTCCACCACGGCCACGGGACGAGGGCAGGCGAGCATGTCGGCGGTGATGGTGTGCCCGCC
>CBDTVQ010000314.1:0-3041 GCA_965364045.1 uncultured Tessaracoccus sp.
CCAGCGCTTCCAACGGGGATCGTGACATCCTCACCACCACCTACACCGACGGCACGGACAAGGTCATCCTCGTGCTGTCCCGGCCGGAGGATGACCTGACCACCTATCTCGAGGACGCAGGCGTACCCGAGCCAGAGTCCGTGGTGGGATCGGACGGCATCCGTTGCGGCACCTCCTCGGACAATGAGATTCCCGTGTGTGCTCGTGTCGTCGACGACACGGCGATCGCCGTCGCAGGGCTCAGTGAGCAGGATTTCCCCACACTGGCCTCCCTTGTGGACGCGTTCTATGAGGAACTGCAATGACCCGTCGTCACTTCGCTTTTCCTATCGTGCCCGCGTCCGGCACACATGCGCCAAGGTGGGAGCTGTGACCGCTCCAACCCCACGTCGCGACACCCGCCTGGATCGCTTCGTCGACAGCTACGCCGCGCGCACCCACGGCATGAAGGTCTCGGCCGTCCGTGCCCTCTTTGCAGTCGCCAATCGGCCGGAGATCGTCTCTCTCGCCGGTGGCATGCCCAACATCAGGGATCTGCCACTGGGTGACATCGCGGCGCACATGGCCGACATGATCCGCACCAACGGGATGCAGGTCATGCAGTACGGCTCCGGCCAGGGGGAACCCTGCATTCGTGAGCAGATCTGCGAGGTCATGGCGCTGGAAGGTATCTCCGCCCACTCGGATGACGTGATGATCAGTGCAGGATCCCAGCAGGGCCTTGACCTGGTGACGCGCATCTTCTGCGACCCGGGAGACGTGGTGCTCGCCGAATCGCCGTCGTACGTGGGCGCCATCGGCACGTTCGCCAGTTATCAGGCTGAAGTGGTGCACGTCCCCAGCGACGATTCCGGACTGGATCCGACGGCGCTGCGGGAGACCATCGCTCGCATCCGGGCTGCCGGGAAGCGCATCAAGTTCCTCTACACCATCCCCAACTACAGCAATCCTTCCGGCCTCACGCAGCCGTGGGAGCGCCGCGTCGACGTGCTGCAGGTCTGCGCCGAGCTGGGCATCCTCGTGGTGGAGGACAATCCGTATGGGCTGCTTTCCCTCGACGCGGAACCGGTTCCTGCGATGCGATCGGTGGATGCTGACGTCATCTATCTCGGCTCGTTCTCCAAGACCTTCGCACCCGGTTTCCGCATCGGATGGGTGCTTGCCCCCCACGCTGTCAGGGAAAAACTCGTCCTGGCACAGGAATCGGCGACGCTGTGCCCACCGGTCTTCAGCCAGTTCGCCATCTCCAACTATCTGGAAACCTCGGACTGGCAGGGGCAGATCGTCAGTTTCCGCAGCATGTACCGGGAGCGTCGCGATGCCATGCTGAAGGCACTGACAGACCACATGCCGGCCGGCACCTCGTGGACCGAACCTATTGGTGGTTTCTTCGTCTGGGTGACGCTGCCCGAAGGCATCGATGCCCAGGCCATGCTTCCCCGTGGCGTGGATCATCGCGTTGCATTCGTTCCCGGCGCCGCCTTCTACGCCGACGGTCAGGGCAGCCGAAACGCACGCCTGTCCTACTGCTTCCCCCCGGCGGCGCGCATCGTCACAGGCGTCGAACGATTCGCCGACGTCGTGCGCAACGAGATCGAGATGCTTAATATCTTTGGCGTCAAGGCCCCGTCAGCGCATCCCCAGGCCCCAGGGCCCGGCGCCGATGTCTCATGATCCCCAATGACTCTGACAAGGACTGATGCTGCAATGACCGTCATCGTGATCTCCGGTGGACTGAGCCATGAGCGTGACGTATCGCTTCGTTCCGGGCGGCGTGTGACCCAAGCCCTCCGCGACGCCGGCCACACGGTGGTGGAGGCCGACGTGGGTATCGAACTCGTACCCATGTTGCAATCCACCCCTGATCCAGTCGTTGTACCCATGCTCCATGGCGGTATGGGTGAGGATGGCGCACTGCGCGAGGTTCTCGGTCTGCTGGGCATACCGTTTGTCGGCGCAGGGGGCTCGGCTTCCCGACTCGCATTTGACAAGGCAATCGCCACCAAGGTGGTGGCCAATGCCGGGCTCGGAGTGACGGATCAGGTGGCGCTGCCCCACGACATCTTCAGGGAGCTTGGTGCGACAGCTCTCATGCAGGCGCTGGGAGACCGTATGGGGTACCCCCTGATGGTGAAACCGTCGAGGTCCGGGTCCGCACTCGGCGCACTGATGGTCTCCGACCAGGAGACGCTCGCCACAGCCCTGGTTGGCGCCTACGCCTATGGACCGGTCGCCATCGTGGAGCAATTCATCAAGGGCACCGAACTCGCTGTCACGCTCCTTGAGGGAGACAACGGCTTGCAGGCACTGCCCCCCGTCGAAATTCGTCCCACCTCTGGCATCTATGACTATGAGGCGCGCTACACCGCGGGATCGACCAGGTTCGTGACGCCAGCAGAGCTCCCTGACGAGGCCTTGAAAGCGGCACAGGATCTCGCGTTGGCGTCCCATGAGGCACTGGGCCTCCGACACCTGTCACGCGTGGACATGATGGTCACGACCGACGGTTTGCCAATCTTCCTGGAGGCCAACGTCGCTCCCGGTATGACCGAGACATCGCTGTCCCCTCTTGCATTCGAGGCGGCCGAAATGGATTTGGGAGGCGTCTTCTCCTCGTTGATCGATCTTGCACGCGGTGAAGGATGAGCCTGCGTCTTCGGCGCGTCATCACGGTCAGTATCGGTGTGGTGGTGGCCGCGGTAATGCTTGTCCTGGGTGTGTGGCAGATGTCGAGCTTCCAGCTGTCCGTCGTGGACATCGCCGAGGAACGCGCTTCCCAGGCACCGGTCGCGCTTGCCGAGAACATCCGCGCAGACGGCATCATCGAGGACATTTACGGGCGGAGAGTGGAGTTCTCGGGAAAAGTTGTTCCGGGTGAGGAACTGCTCGTTGGTACGCAATGGCCGCTCAGGGTCGCCGTCCCCTTTGAGATGACCGACGGCCACATTGTGCCCCTCGTCCTCGGACTCACGGACGAACCCATGAACATCACGAACGTCGCCCCCATGGATCTCGAAGGTATCTTCACCGCCGGAGATACG
>CBDTVQ010000315.1:0-3033 GCA_965364045.1 uncultured Tessaracoccus sp.
GAAACTCTCCACGCGCCAAGGCAGCGCCGTGGTTTCGTCCCCCCGGGACACCAAGATTTTCGTCTACGTGGAAGGTGCGGACCCAGTCAGGAATGCCTTCGGGTTTCCACCCGTTGCCGACCAACACCACGTCCATTTCCACATGTCGCTGCTGGTGCAGGGAAGCGAGGGCGGATGCAAGCTCCTCTGGCCGGTTACCCATGCTGAGGAGGATCACTCCAACTGTTGGATCGGCCATGTCAGACTCTCTCACCGAGGCATACGATGGCGTTGTCAATTTCGTAGTAACGAAGCTTCAGGCCCCGCACCCGTGGATGATTCAACTCTCCATTCCGGAGCAGTGTCAGTGCAGGAACGTCAATCAGTTTCGCCGTCGTTTCAAGTCCGGTCCAGGCCCGCCAGAAATCTCGATCGGTGCCGTCGAACTGGGCGCGTAGGCGTGCTGGAGGTGAACTGTTGAGTTCGACATCAAGGGCATGCACGCCCCGCGTCGCACGCAGCCAGCACCATCGGACCCGGTCAGCCGTGTAGGAATGGACTTGCCCGCAGGCGGGGGGACAGTCCCCAGCGCGCGGCACTTGCACGAGACTGCTGGGGATCGGCCGTTGGAGCGCTGAAGTCAGATCGATCCACCACCGTCGATGACCAGTGCCTGGCCGTTGATGTTGGTGTTGGAGAACAGCAAGGATTCGAGCACTGGAATCACGTTCTCCGGTTCCACGAGGCGCCCCGTTGGAGTCCGACGGGTGATGGCTTCCAACTGCGTGGAGCCGAGCACCGATGACATCTCAGAGGCAAAGAAGCCAGGCGCAATGCTGTTGCACAGAACCCGCCCATGCATTTCCCGTGCCAACGCTCGCATGGACGCGTCCAGGCCTCCCTTGGTCGCGGAGTACGCAACCAGACCCGCGTAGCCGCGCTGTGCGCAGATGGACGTCACCATGACGACCCGTCCGCGGCCCGGTCCTGCCAGGATCCGGCGGAGAACCGTCCGCGTAAGAATGAGCGGAGCCGTGAGGTTTGTTTCGATGATGGCCGCAATGCGTTCCGGCGAGGTGTGGACGTGCAAGCTGTCCTGACCGATTGCGGCATTGTTGACCAGCCCGTCGATGGGTCCGAGCTTGCTCTCGGCATCAGTCACGAAGGCGCCAACGGCCTTCGGATCGGTGGCGTCCACGGAAGCAATATGCACACGATCTGGCTCGCGAGCGGCGAGCGACTCAAGCTCAGGCGTTATCGTGCGGGCGAAGGTGGCGACCTTGGCACCGCCATCCAGAATCGACCGCACCATGGCCAGGCCAAGTCCTCGCGATCCCCCGGAGACGACAACACAGGTCGCGGCGGGGATGGGTGTTGGTGTCTCAGACATCGCTTTTCAGGCTTTCCGTCAGGGGGATCTGATCAAGGAACCGGATTCGACGAGGGACTTCAACCTCGGCGAGTCGTGATTGACAGTACCCAAAGAGATCATCCTCCGTGACAGCTGGGTCCCGGAGAACGACATTCGCTTGGACGAGTTGTCCCACCATGGGTGCGCGGCGGCCCTTCACGGACGCCCACGAAACACCTTGATGAGAAAGCAGGGTGTCACGAACATGAGAGGCAGAGACCTTGGAGCCACCGACATTGATTTCGTCAGAACCAAGCCGCCCGACGATGTGCACCCGTCCGTTCCTGTGCTCGACCCTGTCTCCAGTGCGGAGGACCTCGTTCACACCAACGCCTCGGTGGGGGCTTGAAATCAACAGTTCGTCTCCGTCCACAGAGAGCTTCGGTCGCCCTTCGGACGCACGCTCAAGCCAGTGCTCAGGAAAACCCGCCTTGCCGTCGTGCACTGCTATCGATGCGCCAGCTTCCGATGAGGCATAGATCCACGAAACGCGTGCATTCGGGAACGTTTGCGAGAGCAGATCGATGATGTCCTGATCCACTGGCTCGCCTCCCAAGGGGATTTGCTGCAGGTCCATGCGAGCCAACGCCTCCCCCTGTGTCATCAGCGCCTGCCGCCAGAACGTGGGCGTACCAGAGGCCGCCGTGACTCCCTGCTCGGCGGCTGTGGCGGCCCATGACTGGGTTGGATCGACACAGACGAGTGACTGTTCAGGGTGCAGGAGAGTCAGCGATACCACCTGCCACCAGGCGTAAGCGCCGGGAGTGTAAGGACACAACCAGACTCGTGGTGGCTGCTTTCCCTTGACTGTCAGCAAGGATTGCAAAGTGTGTGCAACACGCTTCGGTCGGCCCGTGCTGCCCGAAGTCAGTAGCCAGACGCGGCCTGGCTCAGCTGGTCTGACTGTGTTGGGAGCCAGTAGCTCGTCATCTCCTGCCGTCTGGCGGACCACAGAGAGCCCCTCGTCAAGAAGGTCCTCCACGAGCGCCGGTTCGTAGCGAGCGCCAGCTGCGACCAAGGTTTCTCGCTGATCTGTTGCGTGCTGCCACACCACTTTCAGCGCTTCTAGACTGTTACGCACGAAAACTGCTGCTGCCGGTGGGAGGTCCATGGTTGCCAGCTCGGTCCATGGGCCAACAAAGCCATCGGCGACGATGCGGTTTTCAGCGCCGGCAGGAATCATGGATTCTGCAACTGTTCGATGAAGTCCAGGACGTCTCCAACCGTGCGGATGGATCGCAGACCAGGAGCGTCGAAGTTCAATTCTTCGCCAATCTCGTCCTCGACGCGCAGGGCGAGCTCAGAGAAGTCCAACGATCGGAAACCAACCTCATCCAGCGCAGCATCGTCGGAGTCGGGAAGCACCTTGTCCTGCCTGCGCAGGACGTCGCCCATCATCGACCTGACGCTGGCACGGCTGAGCTGTGACATGTTTCCCCTAGTGTTTTTCGATGAAATGTCCACTGATAGCCTATCTGGACTTGCCGCGATCGCCAGCGGTCACGGACTTGTCCACGAGAAGGAGTGTCGCCCGGTGTTGCGGAAAGCCCAGTTTGGAGACATGGAGGCCATCCGCAAGTGGCGCAACCACGCGGAGGTCCGCCGGGTGTCACTAACCCAGCATGCAATCACGGCGGACGAGC
>CBDTVQ010000316.1:0-3012 GCA_965364045.1 uncultured Tessaracoccus sp.
CCAGAGCGGCCCTCAGCCTGTCAGCCGCCGCCCTGCCTGTTGTTCTCATGAACCCCAGTATACGCTCACGTGTTCTATATGTACATAGCTTGTGAGCAGTGGATTTCTCGCTGCGTCAGGAGGCTGCGACCGCGGCCGGCTCGGCTGCCTTCTTGGGCGAGACGGGCCAGTCCTCGGGGTAGCGGTACGCGAGCTCGGCGGCCTGTTCGTCCAGCTTCCGGCGGGATCGTGTTGAAAGCCTGTCACCGAACACCATGCCGTTCAGGTGATCCGTTTCGTGCTGGAAGCAGCGAGCCAGGAAACCAGTGCCTTCCAGCTCCAGAGGATTTCCGTCCGCGTCCTGACCGGTGCAGCGCGCCCAGTCCGGTCGCGACAGGGACTGATAGCCGCCGGGGTAAGAGAGGCAGCCCTCATCGCCGGCCTCCAGCTGGCGATCCTTGCCAGTGGGCAGTTCCACCTCAGGATTGCAGACCACCCCTGTGTGCACACGATCATCCGCATCGGGGCATTCGTAGATGAATACAGCGAGATCCACGCCCACCTGCGTCGCAGCCAGTCCGACCCCCTGGGCTTCACGCATGGTGGCGAACATGTCGCGCACCAGCTCATGCAACTCCTCGTTGAACTCGGTCACCTTTCTGGTGGGCGAGTGCATCACGGGGGTTCCCCAGCGAGTGATGGGGCGGATCGAGCCCCCGGACGTCAGGTCTGTTGACATGTGGTTCTCCTGTTGTGGCCTCAAGCTGATTCTTTCGCACAGTATGCCGCCGGTGCACACTGTGTGCATGACACGGGCCGCTTGGGATGTGCTGTTGGGGGAGTATGAGGAGCATTTGCGCCTCGGCCGCCGGTTGTCTGCCAACACTGTGCGGGCCTACTCCACCGATCTGCGACAGATGGTGTTGGCGCTCGGGGTGCCCGTTCAGAAGGTCACCCTTCAGTTCCTGCGGGGGTGGCTCGCTGAGCTGATGGAAGCGGGTGCTGCCTCCTCGACCATCCAACGCAGGGTGGCTGCGGTTCGCGGGTTCTTCGCCTGGGCGAGCGAACAGTCACTCATCACGGAGGATCCAGCCGTTCGGTTGCGCTCGCCCAAGAAGTCGCGAAGGCTACCGGTCGTTCCGGCCCAGAGTGATGTGGAAGAGGCCATGGCCTCCACACAGGCCCGAGCAGGGGAGGGCCCGATCGCTGCCCGCGACCTGGCCATTCTTGAAGTCCTCTACGCCGGAGGCATACGCGTGGCAGAGCTCTGCTCGCTTGATCTCACTGACGTGGATGATGAGCGTGGACTACTCCGTGTGGTGGGGAAGGGAAACAAGGAGAGAACGGTGCCGCTGGGTGCACCAGCCCGCCGTGCCGTGGCCGCGTGGCGGTCGGTACGTCCATCGGTGGCCGGCTCCGGGAGCTCGAACGCATTGTTCGTGGGAGCGCGCGGCGGCAGGATCGATCCGCGAGTGGCACGTCGGGTGGTGCATGAGGCGACGCGGGCAAGCGGGTCCGAAGTGGGTCCGCACGGACTTCGACATGCGATGGCGACTCATCTGCTGGAGGGTGGGGCGGATCTGCGCAGTGTGCAGGAGATCCTCGGCCATGCATCCGTGGCCACCACACAGGTCTACACACACGTCTCGGCGGAGAGGCTGCGAGCCGCTTTCAAGCAGGCGCATCCCCGCGCCTGAGCTCGTCTCATGTGTGGAGCAGTCCCAGCGGATCCACCAGGGCACCGCCCTTCCAAGCCATCCAGTGCAGGTGGCAGCCCGTGGACAGGCCGGTGGATCCGACGGAGCCCAGCTTGTCACCCGCCGTCAGGCTCTTACCCGCGCCCACCTCGAGACTCTGAAGGTGCGCGTAGGCCGTACGAAGTCCGTCATGTTCGACGATGATCCGATATCCGTAGGCGGAATGAAAGGATGCGCGCACCACCCGACCTGACCAGGGAGTCCGCACCGGGGTTCCGCAGGGTGCCGCGATGTCCGTCCCATCATGAAGCTTCCGGACGCCCGTGATGGGGTGCGTTCGCATGCCGAATCGGGAACTGGTCCGGCCAGCCACTGGCATCGCGCCACCGGGCAGGGCCGATACGAGGTTGGTCCGCGGCACCGGAGTGCTTCCCATGGGCAGCAGCCGGATGCCGGGCGTGCCCAGCTGGGCGAGCGGATTGAAGTGATCCACCCCGTCGGTCAGCCCCCAGTGAAGGCACGCTGATTGGCAATGGTCATCCACGCCGACGGAGCCGATCACCTGCCCCTGCGTGACCCGTTGCCCTCCGACGACGTGTGCCACCGCGGGTGTGTAAGTGGTCCGCACACCACCGCCATGATCCAGCGAGAGGGTGGGGCGTCCGGCCACCATCCCTGAGAAGAACACCGTCCCCGCTGCGCTGGCGTGCAGCGCCTCGCCCGGTGAGCCCGCGAGATCGACCCCCCGATGCCCGGCTGAATAGCGCGTGACAGAGCCGTCGAACAGTGCCAGAGCCCGGCCGGGGACAGGAGGCTCAAGCCACAGGGGTTCGGCGTGGGCTGGTGGCATCCCGAGCTGAAGGAGGCACAGGATGAGGGACAGGCACAGGAGTCGCATGCTTTTCACTTTGGTCACTCAAGATTGCGAAACACCAACTGTGTTCCACTGTGGGGACAACATCGGCGCCCTTGAGTTGGTCGTGCTGGCGTGCAGCGTCTAGGATCAGAGATTGCAGCCGGTATTGATTTGTCGGCTGACATCGCATGCGCTGCGCGGGAAACCGCCGGTGGTCGCGTGGTCCCAGCCTTTCACAGGACGGGGTGCCGCTGCCGGGCGCATCAGGAGGGCCCCATCCAGGGTCCTGGACAACCACCTCGTGGGGCTCAGTCAGCCCCGCATTACATCTGGGCGCTTGATCAAGCGTCCGCGAAAGGATACGGCCATGGCCGTTGTCACCGCACGTCAACTCCTGGAATCCGGAGTTCACTTCGGGCATCAGACCCGCCGCTGGAATCCGAAGATGAAGCGCTTCATCTTCGCTGAGCGCAACGGCAT
>CBDTVQ010000317.1:0-3011 GCA_965364045.1 uncultured Tessaracoccus sp.
GCGGCGTGATCGAAGACGAAGATGTCCTGCATGGTGATGGTCTGACCCTCCATGCCATTGATCTCCGTGACGTTGACGACGCGGCGGGTGCCGTCCCGGAGCCGGGCGATCTGCACGATGAGGTCAACGGCGGACGCCACCTGTTCACGCACGGCACGAAGGGGGAGGTCCATACCGGCCATCAGTACCAGGGTCTCCAGACGCGAGAGGGCATCGCGAGGTGAGTTGGCGTGGATGGTGGAGAGCGAGCCGTCGTGGCCGGTGTTCATGGCCTGCAGCATGTCGAGCGCCTCGGCGCCGCGCACCTCGCCGATGACGATGCGGTCGGGACGCATGCGCAGCGAGTTGCGCACCAGGTCGCGGATCGTGACCTCGCCCTTGCCCTCCACGTTCGGCGGCCGTGACTCCAGCCGGACCACGTGGTCCTGCTGCATCTGGATCTCGACGGCGTCCTCGATGGTGATGATGCGCTCGGTGGAGGGAATGAAGGAGGACAGCACGTTCAGCAGCGTCGTCTTGCCGGTACCCGTGCCGCCCGAGACAATGATGTTGAGGTTGGCCCGCACGCAGGCCGACAGCAGTGTTGCCATCTCGGCGTTCAAGGAATCCCACCGGATGAGGTCCTCCACCGACAGCGCGTCGGTGGAGAACTTGCGGATGGTCAGCGTGGATCCGGACACCGCCAGCGGGGGGATGATGGCATTGACGCGGGAGCCATCCTCCAGGCGGGCGTCCACGAGGGGGGAGGACTCGTCGATGCGTCGGCCGATGCGGCCGACGATGCGGTCAATGATGGAGCGCAGGTGCGCCTCGTCACGGAAGGTGACGTCTGTGGCGGTGATCTTGCCGCTCTGTTCCACGTAGATTCGGTTGGGACCGTTGACCATGACTTCGGTGATGGTGTCATCTGCCAACAGTTCCTGGATGGGGCCCAGGCCAAGGACGTCTGCCATCACCTCTTCCACCAGCCGACGGCGCTCCTCACCGCTGAGTGCAGACTCGGCGGCGGCGATGACAGAGCGCAGTTCGTCGCGCACCATGGTCTGCAGCTGGGTCTCCGTGAGAGAGGGATCGTTGAGCTTGCCGCCCAGTTGGGCGTACAGCGTCTCCATGGTGTCGTCCTTCAGCCGTGTCAGAGCTTCGGACTTCGGGGCGGCCGCCCTGCGGGGCGCGGCCGTCGGCACGGGTGCGGGCGTGCTGGAGGTACTGGGCGGGCTGGAGGCACTCGGCGTGCTCGGTGGCGGCGTGGGGGTCGCACGCGCCACGGGCTGTTCGGCGCGGCTGGCCTGGAGGCGGTCGGCGAGGCTCATCGCTGCTCCCGCTTTGCGGGTGATGATGCGGGCTTCTTGGCGATGCGATCCACGAGCACTTGCAACTGCTTGGCCACCTTGTCCTTGCTGCCGCTGTGGAGCAGGGGGATGCCTTGGTTGACCGACCTCATGACTGCCTTGCTGTTGCGGGGGAGCACCACGTTGACCGTGGTGTGACAGGTCTGCTCGACGTCACGCACCGTCAGGCCGCTGGTCTTGTCCTCGCCGTTGACCACGATGTGGTGTTTGTGCGGCAGTCCCAGTTCCGTGATGGTTTCCAGCTCCTTGCGGAGACCCCGGATCCCCGGCACGTCCAGCTCGGTGATCAACACCAGGTCTGTGGCCATGTCGAGGGCGGTCAGCGTGTGTTCTCCCAGTCCCGGCCCGGTGTCGAGCACCACGAACTTGAAGGACTGCGCCAACAGCTCGACCAGCGCTCGCGCCTCGGCAGCGGAGATGCTGTCGGCGGCTGAGGGGGTGTCGGCCCCGGCCACCACATACAGGCCGGATTCGTGTCGGGTGAGGTAGGGCTTGACGGCCAGGGCGTCGCCGCTGGCTGCGGCACGCACGGCGTCCGGCAACGTGTACTCCGGGGACAGATCCAGGCCACTGGCCACATCTCCGAAGTGGATGTCGAGGTCCACCAGCACCGTCGAGTCCGCGACGAGCGCATTGAGACCGATGGCCACGTTGACGGCGATCATGGTCTTGCCCACACCCCCCTTGGGGGACGCGACGGTGACGGTCTGACCTGAGACAGGGGAAGTAGCCGTGGGCGGAGACATGGCAGGCATCCGCTGCTGCAGGCGGCCAAGGACCTCGGCGAGGGTTTCCTGGTCCGCATCCGGTGAAACGATGTCAGAGGCGCCGGCACGCATGGCCTGCATGGCGATGCCCGCGTCCATGTCTGCCACCAGCAGCACTGGAACGCCATGGCGGTGCACGGCCCATGACGTCAGCTCAAAGGCTGCGTCAGCGTTCTCACTCGTCACCACCAGGAGTTGCGGTGGGGGCTGGAAGAGACGCTCCCGCTCCATGGGATCGCGGAGTTCGTCGAGGGAGCAGGATTGCACCGGCCCGGGTGCCAATCGGCCAAGTATCTCCAGGAGCGGGCCCTCGGGACCCACCCAGATGGCGGCTGTCACGGGTTCAGCTCCGCCAGTGTCATGGGGTTCGTCCCGGAAACGTCGGTGGTTTCCTGCTCCAGGCTCAGCCACAGGGTGCCCCACTCCGCGGCAAAGACCACCCGTTGAACGTCCCGCGCCGAGACGGCGAGCGTGACCTGGACGCCGTCGGAGGCCTGCACATCCCCGCCGGGCTCCTCCGACAGGGTGATGCCCTGAATGCGCGAGACCAGAGCGCGGTGCAGTAGCGTGGACGTGGTCTTGATTGTGTCGTCACTCTCCGCCCCGACGACCTTGACCTCGTAGCTGGCCTGCACACCCACGGTGTCCCCGGCCACGATGTTGCCGCCGAGAACCCGCTCCGAGGAAAGATCGATCGTGACCTCGGCCATCTCCTCGGGAATCTCCACCACTTTACCCATCGCCAGGTTCGCATCCACGAATCGGGCGTTCAGCAGTTGTTCGCCGGGGACCAATTCGACGGTGGCCACCCGGTCACCCAGTTTCGCAACCGAGGCGACGGAGCCGGCAACCACGGCGGTGGCCGGAAGCTGGCGGAGTTCGACGTTGGTCCCCT
>CBDTVQ010000318.1:0-2993 GCA_965364045.1 uncultured Tessaracoccus sp.
ATCACGTGGACCAGGCCCACATAGCGCTTCGTCGCGCCAGCTGGGCGGGGTACAAAATTGTCGGCGCTGTCACGCGTGAACAAACTCAAACCACCGCAACTGGCCTGCCCGTCCTCGGCCCCTTCGACGACGTCGTGGAAATCATCAAGTCCCGACGCATCGCAACCGTCATCTTCACTGAAGGATCCTTCGGCTCACCATCGGAATTTCGTCGCCTCGCCTGGCAACTGGAAGAGCACCATGTCCAGATAATGGTGGTGCCGACGATGGCAGACGTCAGCGCTGAGCGGCTCGAGTTCTCACCGATGTCCGGGCTTCCCCTCGTGAGTGTGGAACGCCCACGTGCGCTCAAGTCCCTGCGCTGGTCCAAGAGAGCGGCAGACGTTGCGGCCTCTGCATTGTTGCTGATCCTTGCGGCTCCGATACTGCTCGCGACTGCCATAGCGGTCAAGCTGGAGGATGGCGGACCAGTGGTCTTCCGCCAGCGTCGCGTCGGACTCAAGGGTGAAGAGTTCTACTGTCTGAAGTTTCGGAGCATGTGCATCGACGCGGAGGCCAAGGTGGCAGCCCTACAGGCACAGAATGAAGGTGCGGGCGTCCTGTTCAAAATGGCCAATGATCCCCGCATCACCCGATCAGGCAAGTTCATCCGACGGTTCTCCATCGACGAGTTGCCCCAGCTCTGGAACACCCTGCGGGGCGACATGAGCCTCGTGGGGCCCCGTCCAGCCCTGCCACGCGAAGTGGCGCAGTACGACAGTGATACCAAACGGCGCCTGCAGGTCCGCCCCGGACTCACCGGGCTGTGGCAAGTGTCAGGCCGCTCGAACCTGTCGTGGGAGGACACTGTCCGGCTCGACCTCTACTACGTGGACAACTGGTCGTTCGTGAGGGATCTGATGATTCTGGCGAAGACCGCCAAGGCTGTGCTGGGATCCAGCGGAGCCTATTGAGGGCTCGGCCAGGAACCGAGTACATGACCCTCCCACAAACTGGCCACCGTGCATCCCCCCGTATTCGGTGTGCCCAGCGCTTCCATCACCCCATGCGGATCAGGTGTGGTGGAAGTGCGCACATTTGGTTCCCGTCGGCTCGCCGATTCCTCGGCCTGTTCGCGTTTGCCTCTCGCCCGGAGGCCGCCGGTTTCACACCTGCGCCGGTCGTTGATCGCTGATCGCTTGGCAGCGTTTTCTCGGAACCTCCAAGGGCTGAGAGGGCGAGACTCCCGCCGCGCCACCACCCACAAAGAACCGAAGGCGATCAGGCCGCGTGCTGCTCAACCCAGCGTTGCAGTTCCCGCTGCGGCAGGGCACCAATCTGACGTGCCGTTTCCTTGCCATTGCGCAGCACCACCATCGTCGGAATACTCATGGCGCCGAAGCGCTCCTGTAGGGCCCGGTTCTCGTCGACGTTCACCTTGACCACTTTGAGCCGACCGGCGCGGTCTCTGGAGATACGTTCCAGGATCGGGGCGACCATCCGGCACGGCGCGCACCAGGGCGCCCACAGGTCCACCAGCACTGGGACGCGCGTCTCGGTCACCGCGTCAAAGTTGCCGTCGGTCCCGTTGACCAGCCACGGCAGCTTGGCC
This sequence comes from uncultured Tessaracoccus sp., assembly GCA_965364045.1. Taxonomy (GTDB): domain Bacteria; phylum Actinomycetota; class Actinomycetes; order Propionibacteriales; family Propionibacteriaceae; genus Arachnia. The sequence continues at coordinate 1,592 of CBDTVQ010000318.1, forward strand.
TGGCAGTGGGCGCACTGAGGCAGCCCCTTGGCTGCGTCCGGTACCCGGTTCCGCTTCCCACAAGAGACACACGCGACAACGTTCATGTCCCCATCCTCCCGCAGGTCCGGCCCTCCACGCTCGCTGGGCCTCAGTTGCGTTTGCTGCGCTCGTTGAAGCGGGCAGCGGCGCGGTCTCCGAGGGTGGTCAGCTTTGAGACGATGCCGTCAGACTTCAGCCCCCTGCGTGCCTCGTCGCCGGAAACCGTCTCGGAACTGGTGCCCTTCGGCAGCAACAGGCTCAAGCCCTGATTGAGACGCACCGTGATGTTGGGTGCCATTCCGTGGGCTCTGGAGGCCAAGTGGCTGAGCGCGGAGACAAGCGCGACGCGCTTGCCCTTCAGGACAGCATCGACCATCTTTTCCGCAGCCTTCTCCGCGTCCATGGACAACAGTGGCAAGGAGGCGGCCGGGCCGAACCAGGCGTACTGCTTCGACGCGTCCCCGAAGAATTGCGCCTGCCCATGGGAGCCGGTCCGCATCAGGCCGGGCACCAACGTGGTGGCCGTGACACCAGTCCCGGCGAGCTCTGCGGACAGTCCCTCGGTAAAGCCCACTGCCCCGAACTTCGCCGTGGCGTACGGCAGCAGCCGGGGCGGCGAGAGCTTGCCCCCGATGGAGGTGACGACACCAATCCGTCCGCTGCGACGCTCACGCATGGAGGGCAGAACGGCCAACGCCATGTTGATGGGACCCCACAACATGATGTTGATGGATGCGCTGAAATGATCCCGCGTGACAGCCTCGACAGGACCCACCTGGATGACGCCTGCCACGTGTATGGCCACGTCGATCGGGCCCAGTTCTCGTGTCACCCGCGCTACGAATTCTTCGACATCGTCTGCATCCGTGACATCGCATGTGATCGGCAGGACGGCCCCACCGTGCGCACGAAGCTCTTCGGCTGCCTCCTCGAGCGTCTCAGCGTTGCGGGCGCAGATGGCCACGTCATGACCTCGTCTGGCCAGGTCATTCGCCATGATGAACCCCAGGCCGCGAGAGGCTCCCATGACGATGGCAACGGGCCGATTCGATTGATTCTCCATGGGCCAAGAGTAGTGGCGTCCTGAACCACTGCCCGGGCGAGGAAGCGTTCGCCCAGGAACGCCTCACCACTCACCATGCACGTTGGCATCAGGGTCTGCGGGCGGATGTGCACATGGGTGCCGGGCCGTTGCGGCCACCCGCGGAACGGGCCACTATCAATAACGACATGCTCGGTCTATTCGGACCGTATGCTGTGGTCACAGTGGACCATCCGCAGGCGTGGACCACCCACACCAGTGGGTCCCGCGCTGCATCTCGCAATGGCGCAGGAGGCCAATCCAACATGAAGAAACTCATCAATGATGTCGACACGGTCA
>CBDTVQ010000319.1:0-2992 GCA_965364045.1 uncultured Tessaracoccus sp.
GTCGACGCGGTCAGGGGCGGGTGGGTTGATGTGGCGAAGGAACAGGATGAGTGTCGGCACGACGTACAGGACCCAGGCGGTGGCCTCCAGCCACGTGGTGGCCGGTGAGAAGTTGAAGACACCCTTCAGGAGAGTCCCGTACCAAGAGGAGGGCGGGACAACTGCGCTGACATCGAAGGCAAGACTGTTCAGGCCAGGCAGGAGGCCCGCCTCCTGCAGGTCGTGAACGCCATAGGCGAGCACGCCCCCGGCCACGACGATCAAGATCACGCCAGACCAGGCGAAGAACCTCGACAGGTTGATGCGCAGAAAACCCCTGTAGAAGGTGTAGCCGAGAACCACCGCGGAAAGGATCCCGAGCAGGGCGCCGACCAGAGGTGCAACGGTGGAGCCGGTGGACCCGGCAGCGGCCTGCGTGGCAGCCCACAGGAACAGCGCCGTCTCCAGGCCCTCCCGGCCAACGGCCAAGAAGGCGACGAGAACGAGACTGGCGCGGCCCGCTTCGGCTGCAACGTCGATCCTGCCCCGCAGCTCCGCGGAGAGACCGCGTGCGTGGCTGGCCATCCAGAACACCATCCAGGTCACGAAACCGACCGCGAGGATCGACAGGATGCCACCTACTGCCTCCTGCGCCTGGAACGTCAGCCGCCGTGGACCCCATGTCAGGAGCCCACCGAAGGCGAGCGACACAACGACCGCGGCGGCAACACCGGCCCAGATCCGGGGCAATAGGTGATGGCGCCCGCTGCGGACCAGGTACGCGATCAGGATCACCACCACGAGGCTGGCTTCGAGACCCTCACGCAGACCGATCAGATAGTTCGCGAACACTTCGCCTCCAATTAGGTTAGGCATGCCTTACCTAATAAGTACACTCCTGGGTGGCGCTTGTGCAAGCTGTTGACCGCCGCGTCTCACAATGCGGCCTCAACCAAAATCAACCGGCGTCACGGCTGTGCGGCTGGTAAGCGCCTGAATCGCACAATGCTGCTACATCAATGCGTAGCTGCGCATATGTGCAGGAAGCATGAACTTTGAAGGCATGTTCCGCGTTCCCGCCCACCGTGCTTGTCGTCACCTCTTCCTCGCCGGTCTCGTCTTGGGGTGGGCACTCCCGTCTCGTTTGCGACGAGATCCCATCGATCTTCTCCAGATCCTGACCCGCCCTGCCCGAGCCTCCCGGGGTGGATATTATTTGATGAACAAGTAGGGGGTCAGCGATGAAGCCAGAACCCGTACCCGGTGCAACCAATGGCGGAGCGCGTCACGGGCGCGCGTCCTCCGCCAACGGCGACGCCGATGCAACTCTGACGGCACGTGGCATCACCAAGACCTACCGGACCGGGTGGTGGCCGAGACGGCGAACCAAACATGTCCTGCGCGGTGCGGATCTGGACCTGCATCCCGGGGAGATCGTTGCTCTGGTGGGGGAGAACGGATCCGGCAAGTCCACCCTGATGAAGATCCTGGTCGGGGCCCTACGAAACGACAGCGGCACGATGGAGCACACTGGCGTCATCGGGTTCTGCCCACAGGAACCAGTCCTCTACGAGCGGCTGACCTGCGATGAGCACTTCGAACTCTTCGGCCGTGCGTACGGGATGACGGAACAGCAAATTGAGGACTCACGCGATGCCCTCTACGAGACGTTCGGCTTCGTCGAGTGGCGTGGCTCCCTGGTCGATCAGCTCTCGGGAGGAACTCGTGCCAAGCTCAACCTCGGCCTGGCGCTCCTGCCCGATCCGGAGCTGCTGCTGCTCGATGAGCCGTACGCCGGATTCGACTGGGACACCTACCAGCGATTCTGGCAGCTGACTCATGAACGGCGAGACGCCGGAAGCAGCCTGTTGATCATCAGCCACTTCATCACCGACGTGGAGCGGTTCGACCGTATCTACGACCTCGTTGACGGTAGGACCGTGCCACGATGATCACCGTGCTGACATGGCGCAATCTTGTGGAGTACGCCCGTCGCCCGCTGAATCTGATCCTGCTCGCCGTGGTGCCGGTGGTGTTCGTGTCCCTTTCCGCTGGAGTGATCGCCGACTTCGCGAGGATCCTGGGCGGTACGGCAGGCACCGGTCAACTCGAGGTCACCACGGCGGGATGGGCCGCCGCTTTTCTCGCTGGGGTGGCCGCGTTCTTCCACGTCAGCGGCTCCCGTGCGGCGGACCGGCGGTTGGCCTCGGCCGATGGATCCAGCCGGCGAGTGGTCATTGCTAGGCTGGGATCGTCGCTGCTGCTGGCCGCCGTTGCCACCGTCGGAGCGCTATTGGCACTCGCCCTCCGCACAGACATCGCCGACGTTCCACGAGCGATGGGAGCGACGGGCATGTTCGCCATCATCTATCTGGGCATCGGAGCGAGCGTCGGGGCGCTCGTGCGCTCCGAGGTCAATGGCTCCCTGGTGATCGTCTTCATCTGGATGTTCGACGTTTTCCTGGGGCCAGCCATGGGCGAGAGCGACGCATTTGTCACCCGGCTGTTCCCGTCCCATTTCCCCACACTGGTCATGCTCGATGCGAGTACCACACATGCCGGACCACTGGGTGACGTTGGCGCGTCGCTGGTCTGGACCCTGGGGGGCCTGGCCCTTGCGTTCATCACGCTGCTGCTGACAACTGGCCCGCTCCGTTCACGAGCGGCACACCGGGGCGTGCACGGCGACCGTGTGGGAGACGGCTGGGCGCGGTTGCGTGTGGGTTCGCGACACGTTTGGCGAGAGTATCGACGCAACGTTGCCCTGTGGTTCCTTCTCGTCGGTCTCCCGTTCTTCTTCATCACCCTCTCCATCATCATCACCCCAGACCAGCCGGTCCCAGTCGAACTGGTTGAGAACGGAGTGCGAGAGATCACAACCCTGTCGATGGTCGACCTGCACGGCGCCATCATGGTGCCCATCACCGTCGCATTCCTGGCGGGACTGGCGGGACTGTTAGTCGTGCTTGGCTCTGTCGAGGCCGACCGGCGCCTGGTGATTGCTGGTTACAGG
>CBDTVQ010000320.1:0-2987 GCA_965364045.1 uncultured Tessaracoccus sp.
GGCGCCGCGATTCACTCGATTCGTGCGGTCGCCCCCGACGAGATTCGTGCCGTCCTGCTCCGTCGCAACTACGGTCAGCACAACGCGCTGCTCGCCGGCCTGTTCCGGGCACAATACGAGGTCACGGTCACGCTCGACGATGACCTCCAGCACCGTCCCGACCAGTTGTCGAAGCTGCTGGCACCCCTCGACGATCCGCTCGTTGACCTCGTCTACGGCGTACCTGAGGAGGAAGAGCATGGCTTCGCCCGCTCGTTGGCGTCGCGCGTGGTGAAGGCAGGACTGTCCGCCGCCGGTGTCCCCAGTGCGAAGGATGTCTCCGCGTTTCGCGCGTTCCGCACCGACTTGCGCGACGGGTTCGCCCATGTGGCCGACCAGTACGCCAACATCGATGTCCTGCTCAGCTGGACAACGACGGCCATCGAGCGCACAACCGTGCAGATGGATGAGCGCACGGACGGCGAATCGGGCTACACGCTTTCGAAGCTTGTTCGGCATGCGATGAACATGATCACTGGCTACGGTACCGTCCCGTTGAAACTCGTAACCTGGCTCGGCCTCGCCGTCTCCTTCGTGGGCTTCGTGCTCCTCGTCTACATCACGGTCCAGTTCTTCCGCGGCCAGATCGAGGTGGCGGGGTTCACCACGCTCGCGTCGATGTTGGCCTTGCTGAGCGGCGCCACGATGATGTCGCTCGGCATCCTCGGCGAATACCTTGGCCGCCTCCACTTCCGCTCGATGCAGCGTCCGAGCTTCCTGGTGCGTGTGGATTCACGCGTCGACGGGCCGCGCGCCGGGCTGCCGGGCTGCCAACTCCCGCGTGTCGTCGAGGACGGTCGTCCGGACGACGTCGCCCACGCAATCGAGCGCAAGGCGGGATCCCTCGAGATCCGGTCCGCGTAACCCTGCAGCTAGCTCCCCGAACGTCGGCAGCAACCTCTTCAGCGGGATTGGAAACTGCTCTACCTTCCCGTGATGGGCTTCGCTGGGCTCGACTGACTGGCTGTGATGCCGCGGCTGCAAGTCAGCCTGCCCACTGGGGTCTCTCGCCTTCCTCCCGGTGGGCATACTCGCTGGCCGCCTGCCAGGCGAGCTGTCCGGCGAAACATCGGCGATAGGTTGGACCGTATGGAACTGACTGACGAACTGAAGCAGGCCTTCAACAACCAGGTGACCATGGAGTTTGAGGCAGCGGTGGTCTACCGCCAGTTGTCCATCGACATGTCTGCCAAGGATCTTCCCGGCATCGCCGGGTGGTTCATCGCCCAGGCGGAGGAGGAGCAGATCCATGCCGGCAAATTCGCCGAACACATGCTGGATCGTGGAGCCATGCCGCTGATCCAGTCATTGCACCCGTCCGGCACACACGCAAACTCCGTGCTCGATGCCTTCGAGGCTGCTCTGACCCACGAGAAGAAGGTGTCCGAGTCCATCCGCAACATCTACCGGCTGGCGCAGCGCACCGGGGACATTGATTCCCTGCCCCTTCTCAACTGGTTCATCGAGGAGCAGCTCGAGGAGGAGGCCACGGTGTCAGCCATCATCGGCCGCATCCGAATGATCGGCGAGGATGGCAACGGACTCATCCGTCTGGACGCCGAACTCGGCCGACGTCCAGGGGCTGAGGGAGCACCCGAGGCCAGCTGAGATCGACATGCAAGAAGCGGGGGATGGTGATCCCCCGCTTCCACTGTGATCAGACCAAGCGCTGCTTGGGTGACTCCGTCAGTGCCGGATCCTTCTCGACGACGTCTGACAATGCCTCGTCAATCGCCCTCATCACGTCGTCCTCCAGCTTCAGGCCGGAGACCTCCACACTGGGCGCGATCTGCTCCGGCTTGGAAGCGCCAACAATGGCCGTCGCCACGTTCTTGTTCTGCAGAACCCAGGCAATGGCGAGCTGCGCCATGGTGATGTCCAGGCCATCAGCGACGGGCTGGAGCTTCTGGACGGCTGTCAGGACATCGTCGCGCATCCAGCGCTCGATCATCTTCTGACCGCCCTTCTCATCCGTGGCGCGGCTGCCTTTAGGGACTGGCTGACCAGGCTTGTACTTTCCGCTCAGCACACCCTGTGCCATGGGTGACCACACCACCTGGGACATTCCGAGTTCCTCCGACGTGGGCACCACCTTGTCCTCGATGACCCGCCACAGCGCCGAGTACTGCGGCTGGTTGCTGACGAGTTGGAACCCCAACTCATCAGCCAGTGCGTGCCCGGCGCGCAACTGATCCGCATCCCATTCGCTGACCCCGATGTAGAGGGCCTTGCCCTGGCGAACGATGTCGGCGAAAGCCTGCATCGTCTCCACGAGGGGCGTCTCATGATCGAAGCGGTGGGCCTGGTAGAGGTCCACGTAGTCCGTCTGCAATCGGGACAGGGAACCGTTGATGCTGTCCATGATGTGCTTGCGTGACAAACCCGTGTCGTTGGGCCCCATGGGCCCCGTGGGGAAGTACACCTTTGTGAAGATCTCCAACGACTCACGGCGCTCACCCTTGAGTGCATCCCCGAGCACCACCTCTGCGGCGGTGTTGGCGTAGGTGTCTGCTGTGTCGAAGGTGGTGATTCCGGCGTCGAGCGCCGCCTTCACACACGCATTGGCGCGATCATTCTCCACTTGCGACGCGTGGGTCAACCAATTCCCGTATGTCACCGCACTCACTTTGAAGCCGGAGTTTCCTAGCTTTCGGTATTCCATTTCTTACCTTCCGGGTTAGAACATGTTGAGATGGCCCCACGCTACGCCGTCCATCAAAAACTAGTTTCTCACCCCTTGGGGTGTGGTGAGCCGACACTGTGCCAGACCCACACCCAAATGGCTTCTCGTCAGGCGAGACACCGTCTCCGGCCGGCCACAATCATCCTCCCTGTTAGACAATGAGTACAGATGCTCAGTGTGGTGGGTAATGGGTACCCAGACAATACGGGTGAAACTCATACTTAAGGGTCTATTCACCAAGCACTATCTCCGGCAGAATGAAAGA
>CBDTVQ010000321.1:0-2986 GCA_965364045.1 uncultured Tessaracoccus sp.
GACGTTCGTGACACGACGTGGGCACCCATAGACTCCAGATGCGGCGTCAACCACTGCACGTCCAGCAGATCGACGCCCACGCGTCGAAGTTCCAGGCTCAAACGAAGCAGGGCCACCTTTGATGCATCACGGCCGTGTCCGGGATCATGGAACATCGATTCGCCGGCGAACATGCCGTTCTGATGCAGGCCGTAGAGCCCGCCGACGAGTCTTCCCGTGGTGTCCCACGTCTCGACGCTGTGCACGTAGCCCACGTGATGGAGGACGGTGAAGGCCGTTTTGATCCGCTCGTCGATCCAGCCACCCGGTCTCGATGGATCTGAGCAGGAGTCCAGAACGTCGAGGAAGGCAGTGTCCACCGTGGTGGTGAACCGCTTGGTGGATTGGCGCAGGGATCTTGTGATCCGCAACTCATCCAGTGGGAGACGGGCGCGCTGCATCGGGGACCACCAGCCCATCTCCCCGTCGAAGTTGCCGTCCTGCAAGGGCATGGGAAACACCCCGCAGCGATAGGCCATCAGGGCAGTGCCTGGATCGAACTCGTCGGAGTATCCAATGAGGTCCTGTTCCGGCCACTCCCCCGGCGGTCCGAAGAGTGTGTCGAGCATGTCCTCCAGTCTGGCAGGCACCACCCACACATCGCGCGTAGTGAGCCTTCGGCGGGTCACCACCGCCTCCTGTCCAGCAATCCGGTCACCAAGACCCGACAAACAGCTCCTCACCTCGAATCCGGGATGACAAATACGCCTTCTCTTGACATCCATGACTTCTGGGGGCTCGTAACCGGTCGAGACGCTTGACCCGGTGTGCGACTCTTGTAGGAGAGCATCCGTGGTGCTCAGATCAGGAGGGGTGGCATGAGCGAGCCGAACAACGTCGTGGCCCTGGCCGAGGGGCTGACCGCTGACGTCTTCCACCAACTGCTGGAGCTCGCCATTGAGGGCAAGGGCAAGATGCCCGGGGCCCGAACGGCCGCCAAGAACCTGCTGGGCCAGCACCGTGATCCCGAAACAGCCATCAAGTGGCTCGTGAACCAGCACATCGCCTACGCCGGTGGGCAGGGCTTTGTCACCAACTGGGGTGGCTTCTTCGTGTCGCTCGTCACCATCCCCGCCAACATGGCCGCCGCAGCATTCCTGCAGGCACGAGTTGTGGCCGGCGTCGCACATCTCAGGGGATACGACCTGTCGGACGCCCGTGTCCGCACCGCCATCCTGATGGTCATGCTGGGCCCCGGTGCCAGTGCCGGGCTCATTTCCAAAGGTGTGCTGCCATCCTCACCCGTCGCGGTTGCAACCGCCCCCATGTTCGACGCAAAGCTGGATCGCCTGGTGAGCAAGGAGCTTCTGGATCGGTCCATGAATCAGTTGGGTGGCAAACGCCTCGGCGTCTTCGTGGGGAAGAGGATTCCCTTCGTCGGGGGTGGCGTGGGTGCCGTCGTCGATGGTTGGAGCACCAATTCCATCGCCCGGCATGCCATTGCGGAGTTCGTCAGCCGCAGGCCTAAGCTCAGCTCCTGGACTTAGAGATTGCACGGATAGGGAGTCGCCTGACTCACGTGCCCCCTGTTGCGCGCTCTCTCAGGCGCCGGTTCCGCCCACGTATCGTCTGGTCACCCTTGGGGAGATCAGGCATGTCACCTCGTAGGTGATCGTTCCCATCAGCCCTGCGATCTCCTCCACTGTGATTTCCTCGGTACCGCTGCGCCCCAGCAGAACCACCTCGTCGCCCACGCGCACGGACGGCCTGTCCGGCCCGAGATCGATCATGGTCTGGTCCATGCAGACTCGCCCCACCACCGGAGCGCTGCGGCCCCCCACGAGCATGCGTCCTTTGTTGGACAACAGCCGCGAGTATCCGTCGCCATAGCCGACGGCGACGGTGCCAATCCATGTGTCATGGGGCGCCGTCCAGGTGCGGCCATAGCCAACCGTTTCACCGGCTTGCACCTGTTTGAGGAAGGACAGACGGGAGGTCCAGCGATCCACCGCCTCGGGGGCGCGCTCCGCGGGCGTGGCGGGATCCGGACGGGATCCATAGACCATGATGCCCGGGCGCACCATCGTGGTGCAGGCAAGATCGTGACTGAGAATGGCACCCGAGTTCGCTGCATGGATGAAGGTGAGCGGCCCCGCCACTTCCTCGACGGCGCGGGCGGCAGTGGCGAGTGCCTGGAACTGCTGCCGGGTGAAGTCATTTCCCTCGGGGGTGTCGCTCACCGGCAAGTGGGTGTAGATCCCACCGAGCCTCAACCAGTCGTGGGCGACGATCTGCCGAGCGAGCTCGACGGCGTCTTCGGGCTGAGCGCCAATCCGTCGCATGCCGGTGTCAATGTTGAGGTGAACATCGACCGCGACGCCTGCCTCGGCAGCAGCATCGGCCAGGTGGGTGATGCCCTCTGCGTCCCCGACGGTGAAGACCACTTGTGCCGCAAAGGCCTCGACGAATTCGTCGCGCAGCGAGATGGAGAACTTCAGGATGGGCAGAGAAATCCCTGCGGCACGCAGGGCGGTCGCCTCTGCCACGGTGGCGACCCCCAGCCACTGGGCGAATCCGGCCTGCTCGATGCTGCGGGCAACCGGTACGAGGCCGTGTCCATAGGCATTTGCCTTGACGGCCACCATCACCGTGCGGTCTCCCGCGAGTTTGGCAGCGAGAGCCACATTGCGGTTGAGGGCGTCAAGGTCGACGATCAGTTCGCACGTACCGGGCATTGCACCATCCTCGCGCCCCGGGCCCCATCGGACAAACGCCCCAGGGAACTTGACACTCCACGGACTGCACCGATGACACAATGACGGCCATGTCGAATGATCAGTGGGGCAAGGACCAGAGGGCAGCTGCATCGAACAACGACCCAGGCCAGGCACAGGGGCAGCCCAGCGGTGGCGAGTGGGGGCAGGGCGGGGACACCTCGTCCACGCAGAACCGGAACCAGCCGTCCCAGCAACCGCAGCAGCCGCAGGGTCAACAGCACGGGGGCGCC
>CBDTVQ010000322.1:0-2982 GCA_965364045.1 uncultured Tessaracoccus sp.
GGCCGCACTGGCTTCCGTCCCCGGGGACGCCGACCTCGCGGGACTGCGGGTCGTGGTGTCCACCGGCGGCACCCGGGAGCCGATCGACCCCGTCCGTTTCCTCGGCAACCGCTCCAGCGGACGACAGGGCGTCGAGGTGGCGCTGGCGGCTGCCCGACGTGGCGCCCGGGTCCAGCTCTTCGCCGCCCACGTCGGCGACGGCGTGCTGGCTGAGGCATCGCGGCACCCCCGGGTCGAGATCACGCGCGCCGGGACTGCGCTGGAACTCCGGGATGCCGTCATGGCCGCTGCCGCCGATGCCGACGTCGTCGTCATGGTTGCCGCCGTCGCCGATTATCGTGCCCTGGGGATCTCCGAAGAGAAGCTGTCGAAGCAGGGGCAGGAGGGGCTGACCCTGGAACTCGTCCAGAACCCGGACATCCTGGCCTCTCTGGTGCGGAACCGCAATCCCGAGCAGACGATCGTCGGGTTCGCCGCCGAGACCGCCACCACCGACGAAGAACTGATCGAGAAGGGCCGTGCGAAGCGACGCCGCAAGGGGGTCGACCTGCTCGCCGTCAACGAGATCGGCTGGGCCAAGGGCTTTGAGGCCGCTGACAACGAACTGATGGTCCTGGATGCCCGCGACGACGTGGTCGCGCTGGCGCAGGGCTCGAAGCGTGACGTCGCCGGTGCCCTGTGGGATGCAGTGCTCACAGTTCGCGGCCCGTCGGCCAAGCACTCCCACTGAGCCCCCGACCGGCGACTCAGGCGGTCAGGTTGGTGACGACGTCCACGACGAGGTAGATCACCGCGAGGGCTCCGACGCCCACGCCCACCCACATCGACCACGTGGACGTCTCGGACATCAAGGGGCGACCATCCTGCGCATGCTGCTGGGCGCGAACCCAGACCGTGAAGCCCGTGACCGTGGCGCTGAGCACGCCATAGGCGAAGGCCAGCACCACGGCGCCCATGAGCGAAAGGTCGCGATCCATGGAGCCGGTCAGGAACAGGAGTCCGAACGCGAGAAGGAACCCAGTGGCCAAGATCATTCGACGCTGACTGAGGAATCTGAGCAGCTCGGGCTGCACAGGCTTCGCGGGTTTTGCGGTCGCACGCTCACGCGGTGGGATCAGCCATTCGCGGACCACGATCGCCCCACGGATCGCCCATCCGACGGAAACCGCCAGGAGCAGCACAACAACAACGACGGCCCATACGACCTGACCGAGAACCACAAGACCTCCACGCCCGCGAACCGCCCAGTAGAGCACGACAACTCAACGGTAGTTCTCAACAGAGTCTATCTCCGGTTGGCCCCTCACAGATCCGTGACACGACGGCGCTCACGTGGTCCCAGTCGGCCCATCCGGGATCGAGTCCCTTGAATCGAGGCAGCGTTGCGATGGCTCTGTGGTTTTTCGGGCGGCATAGCGGGATTCGAGGAACTCCAGAACGTGGTCATGGTCAGTTGAGAATTGGCCGCCTTGCGCCCGGGGGACTCGATCATCAACATCCCAGCCAGCGCTGCCACTTGCCGAATACCGCCCCGGATTGTCTCGCGGTGCTACGGTGTCGCGACCAATCGTCGAGTGGTCCCCATGACCGCCAATACCGTTGCAGAGGAGCACGCATGGCACGCACCAACGGTCACCGGGGGCGCCGGATCCTGCTGTCGCTCGTCGTCGTCATCACGGCGATGGCGACGGCCTTCTTCATCATTGCCCCGGGTGTCGTTGAGAAGTCCCGCAACCGGGTTGCAGCGGCGGATCTCGCACCCGTTGACGAGGCCACACAGACTCTCCATGAGTCTCTGGAGATCGTCGACATGCACAGCGACACGCTCATGTGGAAGCGTAATCTGCTGGATCGTGCCGACCGCGGCCAGATGGATCTCCCCCGGCTCGAGGACGGCAACGTGGCGCTCCAGGTATTCTCGTCTGTCACCAAATCCCCAATGGGCATGAACGTTGACGCCAATACCGGTGACAACATTGACAACATCACGCTGCTGTCAATCGCCCAACTCCAGCCGCCCCGGACCTGGACATCGCTGCTGGAGCGCTCCCTCCACCACGCGGAGAAACTCGAGAAGGCGTCCGAGGATTCGGATGGTCGATTGATGTTGGTGCGTTCCAGGAGTGATCTCAGCGAACTGCTCGCAGCGCGCGAGGCAGGGCAGCAGGTGACGGGGGCACTGTTCTCCGTCGAGGGGCTGCACAATCTTGAAGGTGATCCCGGAAACGTCGATGCACTTTTTGACGACGGGATGCGGATGGCTGGTTTCGCACATTTCTTTGACAACGAAATGTCAGGCTCCATGCATGGCATGGACAAGGGAGGTCTCACCGATGTGGGACGTCAGGTGTTCGACGACTTCGAACGCCGCGGCGTGATCGTTGACATCGCCCACACCAGTCCAGCCGCCGTGTCAGAGATCCTGGAGCGCGCAACCCGTCCGGTGGTGTCCAGCCACGGCGGCGTTCAGGGGACGTGCGAGAACAACCGCAACCTCAACGATGAACAGATCCGCGGCGTGGCCAATACCGGGGGCGTCATCGGGCTCGGCTACTGGAACGCTGCTGTCTGCGAACGGAGCCCGGCGGCCGTCGTCGACGCAATCGACCACGTCATCAGGATCGGCGGCCTGCAGACGGCCGCGCTCGGCAGCGACTTCGACGGCTCCGTGACGATCGGCTGGGACACCGGTGAGATCGCGTCGATCACACAGGAGTTGCGCGATCGGGGACGCTCGGACGACGAGATCCGGGCCATCATGGGCGGCAACACGCTCCGGGTGATGCGGGAAGTACTGCCCGACTGAGTCAGTGCTCGAGCCCTCCCGTAGCGCCGGTGTGAGGCAGGCCGGGGGTGGGACGCGTGCCGGGGGTGGACGATGCAGGAGTCGGCGTCGGGGTCGGCGTCGCTTCGACGGGCAGTGGTTCCGTGATGAGTTCCCAGTTCTTGGTGAAGAAATCCGCAGGATCAATGACTTCCTTG
>CBDTVQ010000323.1:0-2973 GCA_965364045.1 uncultured Tessaracoccus sp.
GCCGTGACGCGGACGGAGCTTCCGGTGGCTGCCGAGGTGCGGGAGGCTGCCCGCGCGGTGTGGGAGGCCGAGGGCGATCCTCATCTCCGCCGCCTGATGATTACCCATGGTCTGCTGTGCGGGTGGGAGCCGGAGCTCATCGGTGAGTGGCTTGCCTCCAGGACCACCACGATGCGCGAGGCCTCGGCGGTGGGGCCGCAGGAGATGCTGGCGAGCATTGGCTTCGGACGCATCACCTCGTCGGCGACGGTGCATCGGGGGCGGAGTGTCGCGCTGGCCGGCATGTGGCTGACCGCCTGCGCCGAATCCGTCAGGGCCTCGGAGTGGGAGCACGCCGTCGAGGTGGCGCGGAGGCGGCTGATGTGTGAGCTGTCCAGTGCGCCTGAGGCCGCAGATATCGCCTGGCTGCTCGCAAGTTCTCTTCTTTCGTGAAGAGGAGAAATGCAAACCAGTGGACGCCGCGAAATTGCGCGGCTTGCCTAGCCGTCCTTTATCTATCATAAGAATAGAGGAATGAAAGATTAGAGGTGGGGCCGGTAACCCACCCCAATGGGGTCTTTCCATCACGTTCATGGCAGCATGGCGTCGTCCAGACTCCTACCCCCCTTCGGAGAAAAACACATGCTGAAGCACGCACTCACGGCTTTCGCGATTGGTGCCCTCACCGTCTCTGCCGCCGTACTCACCCCTGCTCCTGCCGAGGCGCAGGTGAATGTCTACACGACACCCGGCCGGCACATCATCAACGGGCGCCAATGGAACACCACCTGCTCGCCGTACGATGAGAACATCACGCGTTGCCGGGCGGAAATCCTCAGTGGTGGGAAGTGGCTGTTCAACAACCTGACATATTTGGCCGCGGACCGAGAGGTGTGGCTGGACAACCCGCTGGCCAGACCGGGCAAATTCTCCTCTGGTGGCCGCGAGTGGATCACCTCCTGCAACGACGATTGGGCGGGTCCGAACGCGTGCAGAACATTCATCTGGTCCATGAACAAGTGGGTTTTCAATAACTTGGTCTATTTCACCCCCGGAACCGTGGACTATCCTACTTTCACGTTCAACCAGGAATCTGGAAAGCTCACGGCCAGCGCCACGGAAATGACCCGATTCTGGCTTCTGGAAGACACGCCTCTGTTCAAAGATGCCACCGGAAATGCCTCAAATGGGACGGTGCGCAATGGCACGGGCATCATCATCACCCAGCGCGAAATCGGTGACCGCAGCGAGATTTTCCACAACGGTGTCTTCGGTTTCGTTCCGACGTACGCGCTGAGCCGGGAAGCTGTTGAGCCGCCGCCGGCGCCCGACGATGAGGGCTCGCTCAACAAGGGGTATTCCTCGGGCCTCGACAAGGTCAACGACAACACCAAGAAGGTGGTCCGTCACGTCTGGGCCAACTACCCCGCTATCACGACGATGTATGGCTGGAGCAAGCGCACCACACCGGACCACCCTGCTGGTCGGGCCGTGGACGTCATGATCCCCAACTGGTCCAAGAACAAGGCGCTGGGGTGGGAGATCGCTCGATACTTCCGCGCCAACGCGAAGCAGTTCGGGATCAGCTACATCATCTTTGATCAGCACATCTGGTCAGTGGGCAGGGACAGCCAGGGATGGCGCAAGATGGATGATCGTGGCAGCAACACGGCCAACCATCTGGACCACGTGCATGTGAACACCTACGACGTCTGACACTGGGCCACTCGGTCTCTCAGGTGCGGCCGAAGACTTGCGGTGGGCGCCCTGTGGTGTCAGTCGGGATGGCGAAGACGGAACCAGAGAGCGGGTGCCGAACCAGATGCCCTTCGACGACGAGCTGCCCTACTGCGCGGCCAAGGCGGGAGTGCTGGCCTTCATGAAGGGGCTCTCCCAGACGTACGCAACAGAGGGGCTGCTCGTGAACGCGGTGTCACCGGCGTTCATCAACACCCCCATGACCGATGCCATGATGGAGAAGCGCTCGAAGGAACTTGATGTCAGCTTCGACGAGGCCATCGAGAGCTTCCTGGATGATCAGCGACCGCACATGGAATTGAAGCGTCGTGGACTTCCCGAAGAGGTTGCCAGCGTCATCGTCTTCCTCTGCTCGGATCGGGCGAGCTTCGTCAACGGCTCCAACTACCGGGTGGATTCAGGCTCCGTCGCCACCATCTGAAGGGAGGCCTCGGCCCTCCATCAACGATGCGGCCCCCACATCCCTCAAAAGGGGTGTGAGGGCCACATCATGCTCGCTCTCTGGCGAGAGCCGTTCGATCAGTTGGAGAACCGCACGACGTTGTTGAAGACCTCTTTCTTGACGTCACGGAACTTCCGGTTGCCGGCGCCGTCGAGGTAGGACTCGATGACGTCGGCCTCCATGAATGAGCGGCACGCATTGGGGCCGGTCCAGCTGTCCGCGCAGGAGGTCCTCCAGGTGCGTCCACCAGAGGTGAAGCTGCCTGTGACTGCCAAGGGGTTGCCCTTCCACTGTGCGCGCGTGGACGGCAGGTAGGTGAGGTTGTTGAACTGCCAACCGTTCTTCTGGACGAACGCTCCGTTGACCCGCGAGACGGTGGTGGCCCAGATGTTGGCCGTGCAACGATCAATGGTTTCGCTGTAGGCCTCACACGTCGTGCTCCACTTCCGACCGTTCACGGTCCGGTCACCAGCGCTGGTGTAGACGTCGGAGGAATCTGAGCTGCCGGAGGAGTAGCCCTTGAGTGCCTTGACCATCTGCTGAACCACTGGACGCCAGTATTCGTAGTGGTAGCGGTACTGGGTTGCGGGTCGCTGCACGTTGGCGGCCACCTTCCAGAGTTCGTCGGTACGCCAGTCCTTGCTGTACTTCATCTGGAACACCCCGGGAATGATGTACCCGGTGGGGCCGGCCGCGCCGGGGACCCATTTGGGGACCCGGTGGCCCTCGATGAACGTGAGGGTGGCGTAGGGGATGTTGTTGAGGATCCGGACGTTCTCGGCCTGCGTCTTGCC
>CBDTVQ010000324.1:0-2971 GCA_965364045.1 uncultured Tessaracoccus sp.
GGAGGACCAGTGCCACGAGCCAGGGGGAGAGGCTCATTCCCACCACGAGTGCAGTGCCGACGATGCCGACGAGTTCGAGCCCCAGCCCCAGCACCACAACGTTTGGCGAGCCCAAACGTGCAGAAAGATGCCGGGCGCTGGCGCCGGCGATGAACGCTCCGCCAGCCATGGCGGCGAGCACGAGGCCTGCACCCAGAACGTCCAGGCCCAGGGAGTTCACCAGGTGCAGAGGCAGGATGAAGACGAGAGAAAATTCGCCGACGGCCACCAGGCCAGCGGTGACGTTGCCCCAGGCGAAGGTGGGGATGCGGAACAGTGTGGTGTCGAGCATCGCCGAGACGTGCCGTTGGGTGCGGCCGGCCTCACGCACCACGAAGAGTGTGATCAGGGCTGCCCCAAGTGCCAACGCGATCGGGACGGGGGAGACCGCTGCGTCCAGCGGCCAGGTGAAGGAGCCGATGGCAAACGGCGCCTTTGGTGACCACCATCCGAGGCTGGAACCCTCGATGAGACCGAATACGAGCGCGCCGAAGCCGAGGGCGGAGAGGATGGGCCCGATGACGTCCCAGCCGTTGCCCTCGTCGGTGCCGAGCGTCTCCTTGACGTAGAAGAGGGCGGCGATGATGACGCCGGTGCCGAGCGGGATGTTGACCCAGAAGATCCATGGCCAGTCCGCCACCTGGGTCAGCCAACCACCGAGGAGAGGCCCGATAGCGGCAGCGCCAGACATCACGGCGCCCCAGATGCCAAACGCGGCGGCGCGGTCCGTGCCACGGAAAGTGGCGTTCACAGTCGACAGGGTCGAGGGGAGGATCAGGGCACCGCCCACGCCCTGGACGGCGCGAGAGGCGATCAGCAGGTCGCCGGTGCTGGCCATGGCGGCCAGGATGCTGCCGAGCATGAAAATGGCCACGCCACCGATCATCAGCCTCCGTCGGCCAAACCGGTCTCCCAACCGGCCGAACATCAGCAGCAGGGCGGCGAACACCACCGCATAGAGGCTGTTGATCCACTGGGCCTCGGTGAGACTGAGGTCCAGGTCAGAGATGATGACCGGCAGCGCCACGCCGACGATGGTGCCGTCGAGCACCACCATGGCCAGTGCAAGGGCGAGTACCCAGAGCCCGATCCAGTCGGAGCGGGTGGGGCTGGCGGCTTCGGCCTGGCGGGTGGCGCTCATCAGACCGCTTCGCTGCCGAGCCGCTGGACGCCCATGGCCACGATGGTGCCCAGGACAGGGGACCGGGTGTGCGCAGAAAGGCGTTGGGTGCCACCGGGGTGGTCGGTGAAGTGCGTCAGCTCGCGCCGGTGGAGCCCTGCCGGCAGGCCCAACCCGGTGAAGGCGGCGGCTGCGCGGTGGTTGATGGTGGTTGTGCGTGTCATGGATCTCTCCAGCAAAATTTGAGCGACGGTGTGTCTCCAAGTGGTCAAGTATAGGTTGGGGACAGGGTGTCGTCAAATGTTTGGTGCGATATGCTAGGCCGACTTGCTCATCCAGGAAGGAGCTGCGCATGCCTCGTATCTCAGCGCCGACCGTGGCCGAGCACCGCACCATGGTTCAGCAGCACCTCGTCGACGCTGCCGAACAGATTCTTCGCTCGGGCCAGCCCGATGCGCTCACGGCGTCCGCCGTCACCCACGCCGTCGGCATCGCCCGCAACAGCATCTATCGCTACGTGGACAGCGTGGACGACCTGCGTGGCCTGGTCCTTGCCCGGCACCTTCCCTCCTGGCTGGATGCCGTCGAGAGTGAGCTGGCAAGCATCGATGATCCTGCTGATCGCATTGCCGTGTGGGTGCGGGCCAATGTGGAGCAGGCCGCCCGCAGTGGTCATGGCTGGCTCATGAGTCTGGGCCAGACCACCGCACCGTCGGAAGCGACAATCAAGGTCATGGAGTCTGCGCACGCGATCATGCGAGATGTCCTGGCCAATGCGTGGGGCAAGCTCGTTGATGATCGCGAAACTGCCATGGTGGGCGCTGCGCTCGTCCGTGGCCTGCTGGACGCGTGCTTCAAGCAACTTGATGCCGGCCGCGACGTTGAACTGGTCGCGCAGTTGGGTGAGGAATCTACACGGCGCGTCGTTGCGACCGTGGTCGACAGCCGCAGCCACGTGGACTGATCCCACAGGTCAGGCACCGGTGCCCAAGATGTGCGTGGACTGGGTCCGAGGGCCGAAGCGCATGCTCAGCGATGGAGCCCTGGCCCCGGGGCGATGCGAACCGGGCCGCGTGCGTCCCGGACATCGACTGGCTTACCCTTCTGGGTCACCACCACAACGTGCTGCTTCACCAACTCGTGAGCCACCTCGCGGGTCATGGGTACAAGGTCGCGCCACCGGGGGCCGCCCACCACCCGGGCAGCATCGCTGGGACATATGGTCTTGTCGTCGCGGTGACGAAGCAGTGTGCGAATGGCGGCGGCCAGCCGGACACGTTGTCCCGCGTCGCTGGCCTCCTCCCACCATGGTTCTCCCCGCTCACCCAATGCCACTTTGGCGTCCTGCACACGGTGCCTGGCGTCATCGCCACGGCGGCCAACTTCGCGGCGGGCGCGCATCAGTTCGGCGACGAGTTCGGTGCGCAGGTTCTCCGGGATATTGATGTCGCTGGCGCGCCATTTCCGGCCATGGACCACGATGTGATGGCCGTCCGGGGTGCGCTCCACGTCGTCGGTCATGGAGGAAAGGGTAGACGGCGCCCCATCCATTGCCTTCCTGTCAAGGATCGGTGGGGCGCAACCTCAGCAACACGAGAAGGGCGCCGACCATGTCGACGCCCTTCCAATGAGTGTGTCAAGCGTGATCAGGCGGAGTACGGATCCTTGGTGGCGCCAACGGGCTCCTGCAGGATGCCGTCGCCGGAGGAATCAGCGGAGTCGCTCGCGGCCTCTTGAACGGCTGCCTTGATCCGGGAGCCGATCGTCTCATCCACGCTTGACCAGTAGTGGAAGGCACGATCCAGCACCTCG
>CBDTVQ010000325.1:0-2964 GCA_965364045.1 uncultured Tessaracoccus sp.
CGATGGAGTACGCCCTTGAGCTCAACCGCCTCATCGAGTTGCAGATGGAGGGCGGGGTCGGCTGACGTCACCCCCATCGCTCCATTCCTCCACGAACGAAAGACATGAGATTGTCCACCATCACTGAGCCCGTCCCCAACGCCGCCGCCGCCGATCAGGCCGCAGCAGCATCGAACGTGGCGTCGGCCATTGAAACCGTCGATTCCCACCTGCACCCCACACCCTCGTGGGATGTTGCTGACCATCCGATTCCCACGGGCCGTGAGGAGATCTGGCGCTTCACTCCCATGAAGCGATTCAGAGGTCTCCTCGCTGACACGGCAACGTCGGATGCACTGGAGTGGAGCACCGATCTGCCCGAGGGTGTCACGTTCGATTCGATCACCCCGGAGCAGGCGCGGGCGCTGGCTGTCGAGGCTCCCGTGGACCGTGTCTCGGCCCTCGCGGCCAAGAATGCGGCCACAGCCTTCCACCTCAAAGTGGCAGCCAACGCCGAGATCGCGGAACCGGTGATCCTGGGGGCCCATGGCACGGGTGGCGACGTTTCTGACCACGTTGTGATTACTGTCGGGGCCAACGCCCAGGCAACGATCGTGGTGCACTACACGGGCTCTGGCAGCTACGCCGAGAAGACTGACATCATCGTCGAGGGCGGCGCGCGTCTGAACCTTGTGACGCTGCAGGACTGGGCTGACGATGCGATCCACGGCGGGCAGCGCTCGGTCCAGGTGGGACGGGATGCACACGTCAAGACCATCACAGCCTCCATGGGAGGTGACGTGGTCCGCCTGCAGGAAAACTCCCGCTTCGCTGGGCCCGGTGGCGAGGTGGAGGCCTATGGCCTGTACTTCGTCGATGCGGGGCAGCACATCCAGCACCGGTTGTTCGTGGACCACAATGAGCCGAAGACGAAGAGCAACGTGGACTACCGTGGCGCGCTGCAGGGCAAGGGTGCGCACTCGGTGTGGATCGGGGATGTCCTGATCCGCAAGGAGGCCGAGGGTATCGACACCTACGAGTCCAACAAGAACCTCGTCCTGACCGATGGTTGCCAGGCCGATTCGGTACCGAACCTCGAGATCGAGACCGGCGAGATTGCGGGTGCTGGCCATGCCTCCACCACGGGTCGGTTCGACGACCTCCAGTTGTTCTACCTACGCAGCCGCGGAATCTCCGAGATGGAAGCCCGTCGGCTCGTCGTGCACGGCTTCTTCTTCGACATCATCCGCCGGATCGGCGTCCCACAGGTTGAGGACCGTCTCATGGGACAGGTCGAGCGGGAGTTGGAGCTCTCCGTGCTCATCGAGGGCAGCGACTCGTGAGCTTCCAGTCCGTGGCCGACGTCTCCGAAGTGACCGCGGACCGTCCGCTAGCGGTGGAGATCGGTGATCTCGACCTCGCCATCGTCCTCCATGAGGGCGAGTACTTCGCCCTCATGGACGAGTGCACCCACGGCGCGGTCCGCCTCAGCGAGGGCGACGTGGAGAACGGCGCCATCGAGTGCTACCTCCACGGCTCCGTCTTCGATCTGCGGAGCGGGAAGCCGCGCTGCCTGCCAGCCACGTCACCGGTACCTGTGTACCCCTGCCGCGTCGACGGCACATCCATCGAGGTGGACATCGACAACCCCATCAACCAGCAAGCAATCCAGGAGTCCTGAATACATATGTCTAAGCTCGTCATCACAGACCTGCACGTCGATGTCCTGACCGAAAGCGGTTCCAAGGAGATACTCAAGGGCGTCAACCTGACCGCCAACCCGGGCGAGGTCCACGCCATCATGGGCCCCAACGGCTCCGGCAAGTCCACGCTCGCCTACGCGGTGGCCGGCCACCCCAACTACAAGATCACCAGCGGTTCCGTGACGCTCGACGGCGTCGAACTGACGGAACTCACCGTCGATGAGCGCGCTCGCGAAGGTCTGTTCCTTGCCATGCAGTACCCCGTGGAAGTTCCCGGCGTCTCCGTCGCCAACTTCCTCCGTACCGCCAAGACTGCGCTCGACGGCGAGGCACCCAAGATCCGCACCTGGGTCAAGGATGTCCAGACCGCTCTGGGCAACATGCAGTTGGACAAGACCTTCTCCGCGCGCTCCGTCAACGAGGGCTTCTCCGGTGGTGAGAAGAAGCGCCACGAGATCGCACAGCTGGAGCTCCTGAATCCGAAGTCGGCCATCCTCGATGAGACGGACTCCGGCCTGGATATTGATGCCCTGCGTGTTGTCAGCGACGGCGTCAACCGTTTCACCTCTTCGGGGGAGCGCTCCCTCCTGCTGATCACGCATTACACGCGCATTCTGCGCTACATCGAGCCCACCTTCGTGCACGTCTTCATCGACGGCAGGATTGTGGAGTCCGGCGGTCGTGAACTGGCCGACAAGCTCGAAGCAGAGGGCTACGAATCCTACCTCAAAGCCTCCGCCGCGGTGAGCTGACCGGTTCCCAGCCCCCGGCATCCACCCTGAGTGCGTTGTCGGTCGGTCGCAGTACTTTCGTACAGCTTCCCTCCTCCGCCTTCTCAGCGCGGCGCCGGGAGCCGGGACCCTGCTTGATCCTGCCCTTGGTTGAAAGATCAAAAGCAGGAAACGGACTGTGCCTCAGCTGTTCCCGGCCGGACGCCAACCCCGAGCGCGTGGCTGGATCTCAGAGATGGTTGTAAATTTGAGCACGATGGAAGTGGTGGTTGAGAAGATGTTGGACGTTGAGAAGATCCGCGAGGACTTTCCGATTCTGCGTCGGACCGTTGGGGAGCACCCTTTGGTGTACCTGGACTCGGCCAACACCTCGCAGAAGCCACAGGCGGTCATCGACGCGATCTCGGAGCACTATTCCCAGCACAACGCCAACGTTGCTCGCGCCATGCATCTGCTGGGTGGCGAGGCCACGGAGGCATTCGAGGGCGCGCGGGAAGCAGTCGCCGCATTCATCGGTGCCGCTCGCACAGAGGAAGTGGTCTTCACCAAAA
>CBDTVQ010000326.1:0-2953 GCA_965364045.1 uncultured Tessaracoccus sp.
GCCAGCACCTGCAGTTGATCGTCCGACTCGGCCTCCGGCTTGTGCGTGGCCGCCAAGTCGCTGGAGAAGACGGTGCCACCATCGTCGTCACCCACCGGCGAGATGTGCCCTACGACCACCGGCGCTGAGAGAGGCGCAGGGATCGGGGCGATGAATTCGGGCTGGGAAAGTGGAGGCCCACCAAAGGCGGCCACCGGGTCATCGTCGTCGTCAGCGTCGAAGCGCAGTCCGCCCAGGCCGTCAGGATTGGAGTCCTCGTCGTCGATGGCACCCCCGTCGTCGGCGGGCGGGGACCAGAGCGGGATCTCATCCTCGATGTCTGGCTCGGGTTCCAGGGCGGCCGGCATCCCGGGCTCAGTCTCTTCCTCCTCCTCCTCCTCCATGAGTTCTGCCGACGACTCGGTGAACGGCTCCATCTCCGTCTCGTCCCCAAGACCCACCACTTCTGCTGAACGTTCGTCCTCGTCAGAGGCGTCTGCCGCAGGTTCTTCCTCGGCGGCGGACTCCTCCCCAACAGCTTGCGGGTGCTCGGTAGTTCCGGCGCCAGTTGACGCGACGGAGGACGGCTCAGGCACGGCACCGCCGGTCAGAATGCCCTCATGTCCCTCCTCAGGGAACCGCACGCTGGACTCCGGGTCCGTACTGAGACGTATCGCTGAAGCCATCACGGCCCCCACCATGAGGGGGAGTTGGAGGTGATCGTCCTCATTGATCTGCTGCATGCCCACCCGGAGGCGACGCGCTGTGCCCAACGGCTCCTCCCGCCACGTCACAACATCCGATCCGCTCACCACCGTGTCACCGGTGTCAGCGTCCGTTACGGCCAACTGACCGCGAGCCATGCCATGCAGTCCTGCCGCATCCCAGAAGAAGGCTGCAAAGTCTGACATCTGGTCCAGTCCGTATTTGCCGAGGACCTTCAGCAGCGCGTCCACCGAACCGGTGCCCAGGATGTCGTCCCACAGCGTGTTCACGAGAGCCGACATCCGCGGTGGGGCGGGCAACATCACCAACAGCATCGTCGGTCCCGAAAGAACCAGCCATTCGCCAGGCGTGTAGGTCACACGCCAAGCGGCTATCGGTGGTGTCATGCTGCTGCCCCGTCTCTGTGCGTCTGCCCTACAGTACGTGCAGTCCACGATGGGCGCTGCTCCAGCCCGAGAAGCGATCCGCACCCAATGTCAGAGGCTTGCGGCCATCCGTTCCACGCCTTCGGTGATCAGCTGTTTCGACGTTCCCAGATTGACCCTGACGTGTTGGGTGGCCAACGGGTCATAGTCCGTGCCCGGCCCGAAGCGCACCCGTCCCACTTCATGGAATCGGGCCGCCGGGGACGTCAGTCCGAGCGCCGAGCAGTCCAGCCACGCCAGGTAGGTACCGGCCGATGGTGTGTACGACAACGCCGGGAGCAGGCGGGCAAGCTCTTCCGCGAAATGGGTCTTGTTCTCCGCAATCTCGCGCGTGACCTCGACCACCCAGTCACGGGCATCATTGAGCGCCGCGGAATGGGCCAGCACACCCAGATGGCTCACCGATTCCGGAACATGCTTCGGCAGGGACCGCAGCACGGCGTGCGCCTCGGGGCCTGCGATGATCAAGCCTGCTTTGAGGGCCGCCAGGTTCCACGATTTTGACGCTGATGTCACCACGAATGAGCGTTCTGCCCCGGGCAACGTGGTGAAGGGCACATGCGCCGGGCCAGCAAGTGGCGCATGGATCTCGTCGGAGATGACCGTGACGTCATACCGCGCTGCGAGGGCGGCGACGGCGGTCAACTCCTCCCGGGAGTGGATGGTGCCGTGGGGGTTGTGTGGCGAGCACAGCACGTACGCCGATGGGCGGGGACCACGGCCACCGGAGAAGGCCTCCTGGAGCCCTGGGAGGTCCAGGCGGTCATCATCGCCCATCGGAACTTCGAGGATGGGCCGGCCCGTCTCCAGACAGATGGAACGAAATGGTGGGTAAATCGCGGGGTTGATGACCACCGCGTCCCCCGGCTCGGTGGTGACCAGCAGCAGTTCGCGCATCCCTGAGACGACGTCGCCGGCGAGCAGCATGTCCTCCACGTCTGGCTGCCAGTCCCACATCCATTGCGAGAAGGAGGCGAATGCTTCCTGGTACAGCGGGAGCTCTGGGTATCCGGTGTCACCGTCGGCAATGGCTCGCCGCAGCCGCTCGGCCACCGGCGCGGCGATGTGGACATCCATCTCTGCCACGAACATGGGCAGCACGTCCGGCTCGAACCTGCGCCATTTGATGCTCGTGCGGCGGCGCAGGTCATCAAGGGACACATCAAAGAGGGGCATGCGCCTCATTCTGCCGGACGCTTCCGGACCGGTAATCCGGGGGGTCGTTCTCTCGGGGAGTAGTGGTCACTCATGGTGGGCAGAGCAACTTCCAGGGCGCCCCAACTTCGCGAAGCCCTGATCCGGCAGCGGTGACAACAACCGGCAACTACTCCCCGCTTGGCAGCAGGTACTCACAGACTGCTACCTGAAAGCATCTCCATCACAGCGGCTCTCAGCAGCACCGGTGCAGGTGTCCATCGGTAACGACCAACCGTCCAGCGGCTCACATCAACAACGATGTTGTAGCCAAACCAAACGATGTTGTAGCCACCAGGAGCCTCCACTCATGACTCGATCCACTCAAGGATTCACCGCGCGGGGGGCACTTTCTGTTGCCTGCGCGGCCGCGCTCACCGTTACGCTGACCGCAACACCCGCCAGGGCCGACATCACAGGTGAGGCCGCAGATTCACTCTCGGCCCTTCCCGTTGTGCAGGGCCCCATCGCCGAAACCGCGGACAGCCACATGTGGGGGTCGATGAAGCGTGCACGGGTGCCGTTCGACGTCGCCGACTTCGGCTACGTGGAGGAGGAATTCTTCCTCTCCGGTACGGCGAACGTGTACGACACCGTCGGCGGTGAGGTCAGCGTGGTGGGTGATCCCG
>CBDTVQ010000327.1:0-2913 GCA_965364045.1 uncultured Tessaracoccus sp.
CGGATACTACTCGTCAGAATCCACCGCGGGTGGCGGGTCAGCTGGCTTCTCCTCCGCGGGCTTCTCCTCGACGGGCTTCTCAGCGACGGGCTCGTCTTCAACAGGCTTGTCCTCGGTGGGTTCATCCATCGTCGGCTCATCCTTCATAGGCTGCTCGGTACCCGTTGCCTCGCCATCGGGCTCTTCGGCATCAGGATCGGCCACGTCATCGCTACTGGAGCCCAACTCGGAGAAGGTGGTCCCCGTGTCGCTGTCGCTGGTGCCTCCCGTGAAGGAGGACACGGGGCGCCCCGTCGACAATTCGAAAGCCACAATGATGGCCATGGCGACGACGAACAGACCTACGCTCAGGCCGAAGATGCGCTTCCAGGGGAGTCCCTTGGAGGTCTTCTCCTCAGCGTTCTTTGGTGGCTCAGTGGCGTTCTTTGGTGGCTGAGCCGAGCTTGTCGACCCAGCACTGCTGCCTCGCTCCTCGGCCACGGGATTCCGGGACGCGGGAGGCTGCGGTCCCAATCTGAAATTGACTCGGGCCGTGGTCTTTTGGAGGGAATGCGTGTAAAGGGAGCCACCCACGGTGATGGTGAGGCTTCCAATCGCGGCACCGAAAAGAGTGCCAGCGGCCCCCAGTGTTGAGAGGAGAACGGCTGCTGACACCGCTCCAAGAGCGGATCCCGCGGCACCGAACCAGTTGATTTGAAAGGGTTGTGATTTGCTCATCCCGTTTATTATCCACAATTATGGGGCAGTTATCCACAAGCGAGCAGGTGGACTTCGCAGTTCGCCCGGTCACTCGCTCCCGCTGAACGACAGCAGTAATCAACGAGCGACGTCCTCAGCCCGCGACCAGCTCAGCCAGCGTTCTGCCCCACGCGCGCACGGCGTCCTCGTCCACATGATCCTGCGCCGGCTTCTGCAACGTTCGCAGGAACTGCCGTTTGAACCAGGAGACCTTCTCCGGAACATAGCGTCCGCCGAACGACTCCTGCGCAACAGGCGAGAGCTTCGCGAGAATCGTCCTGTTGTAGCCGAGCGACTCGTCACGCTTGGACGGATTCGCTGCATTCAGGCAGACGTTGAACACGGCAACCGGCACGCCGGCCAGCTCTGACCCATGGGCCGAGACCCACGCCGTCGCCTCCGGATACCACTGACCGGCCTGGACGCCGCTGCCCAGCACCACGAGGTCGCGACCATCCGCGGCAGGCGAATTCCTCACATCCGCGACGTCAACATCATGTCCTGCGCTGCGCAGTTCGCACGCCAACACTTCCGCAACATCCGTGGCGGCACCCGCCCGCGATGCCCAGCCAATCAATACCCGTGCCATGCAAGCCAAGCTATCCGCGCCAGATTTCCAACGACGAGCGGGGTGATCTTGGTCAGGAGAACCACTCACAGGGGATACCCACCGATAGGATTCGGAGCAATCAGCTGAGCCAAGGGAGTCACAGTGAGCAAACCCAGCAAACGCGTCGGCGTTCTGACAGCCGGTGGCGACAGCCCCGGCCTCAACGCGGCCATCCGTGGACTCGGGAAGGCGGCGCTCGGCCGTCACGGCATGGAACTCATCGGTTTCCGCGACGGCGTGCGCGGGCTCGCGGAGAACCGGAGCATCGAGATGACCCACGCCAACCTCTCCGGCATCCTGACGATTGGCGGCACCATTCTGGGCACCAGTCGCGACAAGGTGCACCGGATGATGGTTGACGGCGAACCGCAGGACATGATCCCGACAATCGCCGAAACCTATGAGAAGAACAAGCTCGACTGCCTCGTCATGCTCGGTGGTGGCGGCACCGCCAAGAACGCCCTGCGGCTGTCCAAGGCCGGCCTCAACATCGTCCATCTCCCCAAGACCATCGACAAGGACGTGGCACACACCGACAACTCGTTTGGGTTCTCGACGGCGCTAGAGATCGCCACCGAGGCGATCGACCGCCTCCACTCCACCGCCCACAGCCACCACCGAGTGATCCTGGCCGAAATCATGGGGAACAAGGCCGGTTGGCTCACGCTGGGCGCCGGCATGGCCGGTGGGGCCGACATCATCCTGATTCCCGAGATCCCCTACACGGTGGAATCGATCGCGGAGACCATCCGGGCCCGACAGGACCGCGGCACGAACTTCAGTGTGGTGGCAGTGGCAGAGGGCGCGCACGACGTGAAGGCACACGCCGATATCGCTGCAGCAGAGTCGCTCAAATCCTCCGCCGACACTCCCGAGGCCAAGAACGCCGCGCGGGCCCACCTGACCAACGTGAGGGACACGCACCGTGAACACACGTTCCGCCTTGCTCGCGAACTGGAGGCTGCGACCGGTCTGGACACACGTGTCACCATTCTTGGGTATGTGCAGCGCGGCGGCACCCCTTGCGCGGAGGACCGTCTCCTCGGTACCCGCATCGGCCCGGCCGCGGCAGAGCTGATCGCCGACGGCGAGCACGGCATCATGGTGGCCTCCCGCGGCGAGGGAACGGCCACCGTCCCACTCAAGGACGTGGCTGGCATCCAGGCGCTGGTTCCGCTGGACCACTCGTGGATCCAGGCCGCACGCGACGTGGGCACCGGTCTCGGCGACTGAGAAGGACTAGACTCGGGGCTCAGACGTGACGCCTTCACCATCCACCTAAAATGGTGGCGTGAGTTCCTTTTCCCGTCGTGCCATTCTGGCCGGCGGTCTGGCTGCCCTGACGACGGGCTGTGCGTCGGGATTCCCCTCGCTGCCTGAGCCCAGGGTGCCAGGGACCTGTCGCACCCCGGAGTCGCTGGTGGAGTTCTCCACTCTTGGCGGCGCGACGCTCGGCTACGAGATCGGGCGCACCCTCACCACCTACAAGGCCGATCCGCGCTTCGTCGAACTTCTTGAGGCGTGGGCCGAGGATTGGTCAGCCCTGAGCGGGCTGGGCGCGATGA
>CBDTVQ010000328.1:0-2897 GCA_965364045.1 uncultured Tessaracoccus sp.
GGGAGGAGGCGCAGGTCACCATCGAGGTGGAGCGGATGCTGTGGTTGGTGGTGGATGAGCCCATCACCTACCCCAATGGTGACCAGTGCCAGTATCTGGATCATGGCTTCCTCGCCCGCTGGTCCGCAGGCGAGGCGCGTGTGGGTGACGACGAATCCACCCACGTGGGCTGGTTCCCCGTCGATGCGCTGCCCATGCCGCAGCGGGTGGGTCTGGCGCGGATGGTCGCGATCGGTGCGGGCGCTCCACGTGACCTGATGTTCTCCCTCGACTGAGATGGCTGCCCACCCGTGACGTTGGCGTGGGGGGACAGGGCCCGGACGAGCCGGGTAGAGTTTCGCGCTGTGATCCGTCGACTGCTTGCCGCCGCCTGTTGCCTGGCCGTGATCGGTTGTGGCGCCGCTCCTCCTGAGCCCGGCCAACCCTTGCCCACGACCTCCGCCGTCGCCACGGTGCCGAGCGACGGCGTCCTGATGAGCAGTCTGGGATACAGCTACGCGCCGCAGGGCTTCTCCGTGCCCTCCGGATCGATCATCGCCGAGCGCGTTGACCAGGAGAACACGGTGGTGGCCGTGTTCACGGCACCGAGCGGGCTTGATGTGGCCGCCTATCTCCGGGAGACCCTGCCCGGGCAGGGTTGGGCGATCACGGCGGACGGCAACAACTCCCTTTTGTTCGAACGGGGGAAGGAATACGGGGCCTTCACCGTCACGGGCGCGTATGCCTCGCTGGCCATCCGCTGGGATGCGCGCTCCTGATCGGCTCGCCCCTGACCAGTGCGGCTACTTGCCGTTCGTGAGTCGTCCGTACCAATGGGGGACCTCCCACTCGTCGTCGAACCACCGGGCCACAACCACATCGGTGGAGGAGTGAAGCAGGATGGACAGCACGACGGTGCCGGCGATGAGGTCAAAGACTTGTGTGCCGTTGTCCAGCCCTGACGTCAGCACGTACAGGGCGTAGACCACTGAGGCGAACCCCTTGGGGCCGAACCATGCGGCTGCAACCTGTTCCTTTGCGCTCAAGCCGGAGCCGAGGAATGACAGGGCAAGGGCGATGGAGCGGGGCAGGATCAGTGCCAGGACGGCGAATGAAACGCCGGCCCAGCCGTTGTCGGCGATGACCGTGATGGTGATGAGGGCCCCGAAGACAAGCAGTGCGGCCAGCTTGAGCAGTTCCGAGACCAGTTCGCCGAACGCCTCAAAGCTCTTGCGCTGGTCCGGACCGACGCTGGCCACGGTGATGCCTGCCGCGAAGGCCGCCAGGAAAAGGTTGCCGTGGGTGACCTGTCCCAGCGCGAGGACCAGCAGTCCGATGGCCAGGGCCGTGAGTGGCTCGTAGTGGTGAGACGCCTTGAAGAATGGAAGGCGTTCCAGAGCCAGGGCAGCCAGGGGCACGCCTATGCCGATCACGATGCCCAATCCCAGTTCCACGAGCACTTCGGTGAAGTGGACATCCGTGGATCGCTCCGCCACGGAGAGAAGGATGATGACGAACGGCAGTGCCAGCCCGTCGTTGACCCCGGATTCCACATTGAGCAGCCTTCGGAGGCGCTCAGGCACCTTCTCGTTGCCCACCAGGGCCGAGGCGAACACCGGGTCCGTGGGGGAGAGGATGGCACCCACCAGCAAGGAGGTCGCCCAGTCCAGACCAATCAGGTAGTGCGCCAGGAGTGCGGTCAGGATGAGCGTCAGTGGCAACCCGAGGATCAGGGCGCGGCCGGGCAGTTTCCACGCCGACTTGAGATCGCTCCAGCCCGCCTTCATCCCGTCGGTGAACAGAACCGCGAAGAGGGCGAGTTCGGCCAGCAGCCCAACGGTGTCGTCCTCCGGCGAGATGTCGACGACGCCGAGCGCGCCGGAGCCCAGCACGATGCCGCCGATGAGGAACAGCACCGAAGTGGACAAAATGGTGCGATCCGCTCGGTTCGAGACCAGGGCGGCGATCAACAACAACCCGGCGAAGCTTAGGAGCAGCACGCGAGGGGATCCTTCCGGTGGTGTGCTGCAAACCTAGTGCGCTGGATGGTGCTGGGGAAAGGGGCGGCAGCCGGAAGGACCAGCGTTCAGGTTGCCGGGAGGCTCAGCGGAAACCTCGAGGCAGCGCCACGTCCTCAATGGGACCAGGAAGGTTCATGAGCAGATCAGCTGGTGGGTCGCCGCCGAGGACGGTGACGTGCGAGAGACTTTCGCCCGTGCCGGGGTCCAGTACTGTCACTGTGCCGATGGGCTCGCGGGGCGTCTGGCTCGCCTTGGGATCAGGTGTCGTCAGGCTCGGAGGCCCCCCGTGCATCGAACTGCCATCCAAAGATGCGGACAGGGCGACCACGATGATCTCGGCATCGTCAGGGGTGGGGCCGGGCGGCTGAGGGATGTCGATGTTCCACACCGACATGTATTGCCCGTAGGTGACCTTCGTCATCCGTGCCGTCACGTCTGGCTGGCCGGGTTCGCCCACAGAACGCAGCACATCCCCAACGACTGTCTCGGCCCACCCACGCTGCTCGGCGGTGAAGGCGGATGTCGTTGTGGTGCCGGTGTGCCCGGGGGAGGTTGCAGATGGCGTCGTGTCCTGGGTTGCGGAACCCTCGACGGGATAGAAGAACGGAATGATGTCCGTGTGGGGCCAGACCTCAGGTCCCACCGCTGCTTGGATCTTGTCCAGCAGATCTGGGGTGTCCCGAGCGACGCTCACCTCAATGCGGTTTCCTCGCGTGGACACGGAAGAATATGTCCTCCAGACGGAACCGTAGGTCGTGGTGGCGGACCTCATGTCCATCTTCAGTGGTTCCAGTGCCAGCTCCGCCTCTTGAAGCGCCTGTTCAGTGGGACCGTCCACGGTCCCGACGCACAACTCGCCACCGAAGACCTTCGCCAGTGCCGATCGAGCACCCTCGA
>CBDTVQ010000329.1:0-2894 GCA_965364045.1 uncultured Tessaracoccus sp.
GATGCGTCGGCCTGACCTGCTGATCTCGGACGACGAACTCTTCACCTTCTACGACACCCGCCTTGGAGCGGAGGTGGTCTCTGGCTCCACTTTTGACTCCTGGGTGCGGTCCCGTGGCGAGGACAGGCTTCTTGAGCTCACCCCAGCGGACTGCGTCTCCGATCCCGGCGAGCTGCGCGTCTCGGACTTTCCCGACAGGTGGGAGGTCGGCGGCCACGAACTGCCGGTGGCCTACGTGTTCGAGCCCGGTGCCGGCCGCGACGGCGTCACCGTCACCGTGCCGCTGGAGTTGTTGAACCAACTGGAGCAGTCGCCCTTCACCTGGCAGGTGCCGGGGTTGCGCAAGGAACTGGCCACCGCCCTCCTACGATCGCTCCCCAAAGCGATTCGGACGGCTTTCGTTCCAGCTCCTGACTGGGCCGGGCGGGCACACGTGTGGCTGCGGGCCAACGGCGTTGCCGAGGGCGAGTCACATCCAGCAGCCCTCGCCCGGGCCCTGCGTGCCCTCACCGGCGAGCAGATCCCCGCGGATGCCTGGCGGCCGGACCTGGTGGAGGGTCACCTGCGTCCCACGTTTGTGATCATGGACGCGCAGAAGGAGGTGGGCAGGGGCACAGATCTCGATGAGCTGCGCGTGTCCCTGGCACCGAAGGTCAGTGCCAAATTGACGCGCTCAGCCAAGAGGATCTCTGCCACGGGACAGACGTCCTGGACCTTCGGGACCATCGCCACCAGCGTCCAACTCTCCGGGGGTGTGGTGGGCTACCCGGCGCTGGTGGACGAGACCCGCTCCGTCGGCCTCCTGGTGGCGGAATCGGCTGCCCGCTCAAGCCATGAGCATGTCCGGGGGCTACGACGGCTGCTCACGCTCGTCAACCCCTCGCCCGTGCGCTGGGTGGTCTCCCACATGGGCAATCAGGAAAAGCTCTCACTGGGTGCCAGCGCCTATCGAAGCGTTCCGGACCTCCTGGCCGACGCCTGGCTCAAGGCAAACGAACAGTTGCTGCGGCAGTCGGCGGCTCCAGATGAGGTGCGCGACGCCGCGACGTTCAAGTCCGTCGCCGAAGCGGTGCGCTCTGACTGCCCGCTGCGGACCCAGTCCGTGGTGAGGATCGCAGCGCAGGTCTTGGCGGCGCAGGCGGAGGTGGAGAACGCCTTGCAGGCGCTGGCTCCGGAGGATCCCCTCCGGGCGGACGTCACGGAGCAGCTGGCGGGCCTCACCTTCAACCGTTTCATCTCGGCCACCCCGGATCCCTGGTTCGAGCGGCTCCCGGTCTACGTGTCCGCGATATCGCTCCGGTTGGCGGGGGCCAAGAAGAGCAGGTCCCGCGACGATCGCGCACGGCTGGAAGTGGAGGGGGTGGAGGTGGAGTACGGGGCACTGTGTGATGCCCAGCCCGCAGGGCCACTTCCGCCCGCGGTGGAGGAGGTGGCCTTCCTCATCGAGGAATTGAGGGTCAGCCTTTTCGCCCAAGGAGTCCGCACAGCGGTGCCGATCTCCGTCAAACGCGTCCGTCAGGCGATGGCCGCCCTGCGCTGAGCCTCCAGCACCGCAGAGACGATGGCATCATGGCACGGTGCCTGAAACCGTCGATGAACTGATCAGCCAGTTCGACCTCACCCAGACCGGAGACCTCACCTTCCGGGGTCCGCAGCCCAAAACGCTGCTCCAGCGGCTTTTCGGTGGGCAGGTGCTGGCGACGAGTCTGATGGCTGCCATGCATACCGTGCCGGGCAATCGGGTGGTCCACTCCCTCAACGCCTACTTCCTGCTCCCGGGCGACCCCATAACCCCGTTGACCCTCGAAGTTGAGGTGCTGCGTGATGGCCGGTCATTCAGCGCCCGGCGCGTGGTGGCGAAGCAGGCCGGCCACGTCATCTTCCAGCTGAGCGCCTCATTCCACGTTCCTGAACCGGGTCTGTCCCACTCTGCGCAGCAGCCCACGGACGTGACTCCTCCGGGCGAGTCCCCGCTCATGCGTCAGGTGCTGGAGCAACGATTCGGCCGACAGGTCAGGCGCCTGTCGGAGTGGGATGCGCTGGAGGTGCGCCTTGCCAGCCCCCCGCAGCCGAGCCCAGAGGGTGGCATGATGCGCGCCTGGGTCAGGACACAGGGAGCCATGCCAGATGATCCAAGACTGCACGCGGCGGTGCTCGCCTACCTGTCAGACATCACGCTGCTGAGCGTGTCAACGGTTCAGCATCAGGTGGAATTCATGTCCCCCAAGATGCGGGCGGCCTCCATCGACCACGCGATGTGGTTCCATCGGCCGTTCCGGGCAGACGAGTGGTTGCTCTACGACATGGTGTCGCCGTCCGCCTCCGGCGCGCGAGGGTTCTCCACCGGCCGGCTCTACCAGGACGGAGTGGCTGTGGCGTCCTGCGCACAAGAAGGACTGATCCGGGTGCTGGAGTAGTCCTCCAGCACCCGGATCAGGTGTTCAACCGTATAACCGGTTCACTCAGGCTGCTGCGGCCTCGGAAGCTGCCTCGGCCTCGCGCATCTTCGTGAGCGCCAGGCGTTCGATCTGGCGAACTCGTTCTGCCGTGATTCCCCAGTGCTGTCCGATGTCGGCCAGCTTTGCCTGGCGGCCGTCAAGAAGTCCGTAGCGACGGCGCACCACATCTGCGGAGCGATCGTCGAGGCTTGAGAGCATGCCGTCCAGGCGTGAGCGCTCCTCGGCATCCAGCACCATTTCGTCAGGCCCGGGGGAAGTCTCGCGGGCGATGAGGTCACCGAGTGAGGTGTCGCCGTCCGCCTCGACGGGAGCGTCGAGGGAGACGTGCTCCCGGGAGTAGCGAAGCAGATCGATGATGCGGCCCTCGGGCAGTTCCAGCTCGGCAGCAATCTCGTGCAGATCCGGCTCTCGGCCCAACTGGCGTTCCAGGTTGCG
>CBDTVQ010000330.1:0-2889 GCA_965364045.1 uncultured Tessaracoccus sp.
CCGGGTGTCGCCCCACCTGGATGTGATCCGGTGGAAGGGGCGAAAGGAAGCACTCCCCCGCAGCTCCTTGTCCTCGCGGCATTGATCCCGCTCAAGAACCAGGCCAGCGTCCTGCGCGTGATGCGGGATCTCGCTGATGAGCCCTGGACCCTCCAGCTGGTGGGCTCAGATGTCGTCGATTCCGACTACTCGCGTCAGTTGCGGATACTGGCCGCGGACCTTCCTCCGGGTCGTGTGACCTTTCATGGGGCTCTCACCGGCCCGGCGCTGGACGCCGTCTGGAACGCCACTGATCTGCTGCTGCTGACTTCGATGAGCGAGACCTACGCCATGGTCGTCACCGAGGCCCTGGCCCGTGGCATTCCGGCGGTGGTCCCGGCGAACACCGGTGCTGTGGAGGCGCTCCTCGGTTCCACCGACGCCAAGTCGACCACGGCGGCCGGAGCTGTGGTCGATCCCCTTGACGAAGCAGAACTGGGCAGGGTGGTGCGGAAATGGCTGACATCGCCGGACGTGCGCAACACCTGGTCTGCTGCGGCAACACAGCGCCGACTTAGGCTGAAGCCATGGACATCGACGGCCCACCGCCTTCTGGAGATCATTCGGCGATGATGCAGATCGTTCAAAAAGCAGCCAGCGACTGGCTGTCGCTGCGACGCCCTGCCGACGAGGCGGCAAGGGAGGCCACACGGCCCGCGATCGCTGCTCTGAGCGCTCACCTGAGAGGGCAACTGGCGTCAGGACAGGCAGCGCATGTGATCGATCTGGGCGCGGGAACGGGCGCCAACCTGGCTTTTCTGGGACCTCGTCTGGCCGTTCCGCAGCGGTGGACCCTGATCGACCGCGACGCGGACCTTTTGGACGAGGTTCCCCAGACGCTGTCCTCTGAACGCGTGACCGAAGTGAGGCGACTCGCCCTCGATCTTGATCGAATCGAGGACGTCTGGATGGGCGATGACCCCACACTCGTCACTTGCACCGCAGTGCTGGACGTTCTGACGGAATCGCAAGTGCGGACCTTGGCCAGTCTGCTTGCCTGTCAAGGACTTGCCGTCCTGTTCAGCCTCAGCGTCACGGGTGAGGTTCAGCTGCATCCCTCCTTGGATCTGGATGCCAGCATCGGGAGTGCTTTCAACGCGCATCAGCGGCGGAGCGGGTTGGCAGGGCCACGCGCGAGCGCCCTTGCTGCCGACGTGCTGACCGCCCATGGATCAGCCGTCACAGTCATCGACACACCGTGGAGACTGGGCCCCGGCAATGAGGCGTTGATTGAGCGCTACCTCAGCGATCGGGTCGCTGCAGCGATCGAACATGACCCGTCACTTCGTCCGGCGGCAGAGGCATGGCTGGAGACCAGACTCATCCAGCTGCGCAGGGGCAGCCTGAGCGTCGAGGTGGGCCATCACGATCTGATGGCCCTTCCCCTGCCCTGACAAAGTGCTCAATGTGCTCAGAGAGGCGACGGGGTGCGGGTGGCTGCGAAGTTGAACTCTGAACACACATCAGTCCCAAAGACGAAGCGTCGCGTGGGCGCAGACAGTGCATCGGCCAGGGCATCGGAGCCTTCGAAGCGGATTCCGGGCACGCCGTCCCCCACGAGCATGGGAGCGGTTGTCAGGAAGAGTCGGTCCAGGCATCCGGCTCTGAGAAACTTTGACACGGTCACGCCCCCACCCTCCACCAGCACCCGTCCGAGATGGCGTCGTTGCAGGAACTTCAGCACCTGCCGGGGTGCAAAGTCATCCGGGTTCGACATCTTGAGGATCTCGACGTGCGGGGCGACGTCGTCGGGTACCTGCGCATCGGCGCCAACCAGCCACAACGTTGGAGCTTCGGGATCGGTCAACAACCGTGAACCAATGGGAATCCGGGCATGGGGGTCCAGGATCACCCTGACGGGATTGGTGCCCACCACTGTGCGCACGGTCAGCTGTGGATCATCAACGGTGACGGTGTTTGCCCCCACCACCACCGCGTCGACGAGCGCCCGCAGACGGTGCAGATGTTCCCGGTCCTCCGCACCTGTGACGAAGCAGGCGTCGCCGGTACGCGACGCGATGAAGCCGTCCAGGCTCTGGCCAAGTTGTGCAATGACCAAACGCTCACCGGCCTCCACGAGAGGGCCGTAGCGATCAACGAGCTCCAACGCCTCCGGGCTCAGCTCTCCTGCAGGGACAATGGCTTTGCTGAGTTGCTCCCACGCCAAATCTGACGGCTCCGGGTCATGTTCCATGCGGCTGCGCTTGACCGCGAGGTAGGAAGTGCTCTCCGCCCGGTTGGGCACAGGCAGGTGCTGCCGGCCAACCACTGTGATGCCGAAAGCCTCCAGCCCGATCTGCTTGGCCGGATTGGAGGTCAACAACCGAAGTCGGCGGATGCCGAGGTCATGCAGGATTGCTGCACCATCGCCGTAGTCGCGGGAATCCACTGGAAGCCCCAGATCAGTATTGGCATCCACTGTGTCGCGGCCTTTGTCCTGTAGAGCGTAGGCACGCAGCTTGTTGAGCAGTCCGATGCCACGTCCCTCGTGTCCACGCAGGTAGATCAGCACGCCGAAGCGCGCCCGGCTGATGATCTGCAGGGCTGCGTCGAGTTGCTCGCCGCAATCGCAGCGATAGGAGCCCAGCGCGTCCCCAGTGAGGCATTCCGAGTGCACACGGACCAGAGGCGCCTCCACGGAGGCGCTGCCTCCCCCACCCCAGACAAGCGCAACGTGCTCGGCGTCGCCTGCGCCCTCGTAGCCGATCATTTCGAAGGTTCCATGGCGGGTGGGGAGCTTCGTCGTCGCGACGCGTCGAACTACGCCAGAAGCTTCAACCCGGGATTTTTCAACCGACATGTCCAAAAGGGTATTGGGTGGACGAAATGTTGCGTCCACCCGGGATCTGA
>CBDTVQ010000331.1:0-2889 GCA_965364045.1 uncultured Tessaracoccus sp.
AGCCCGACCATCAGCGCCAGGGCAGGTGTGGAACTCGTCAGCGTGATGGAGTTCGAGAGGGCGAAGGCGCCGCCGACGCCGATGGCGACGCCGATGAGGGCCGTGATGATGGGCAGACCAGCGGCTCGCAACGAGCCGAGAGTGACGAGAAGGACGACCAGCGCGATGGCGAGTCCGATTGCCTCGTGTCCGCCGATCGGGGGATGCATGGGATCCAGCGAATCGCTCTGCAGGGCGGTGACGTCCGTGCCCGCGACGGCTTCCTTGGCCAGGGCGACGACCTCGTCGGTGGTCCCCTCCGGCAGTTCATCCACCTGTGTGGTGAACTGCATCTGCAGCATTGCGACGCTTCCGTCGAGGGACACCAGCACCCCCGGAACGGGGGAACCGTCGGCAATGAGGGGGGTATAGGGCGGGGTGTTTCCAGTCGGCTTCTGTATGCCCGGGTCAGTATCACTCGGAGCGCCCGGTGGTTGTTCTCCCTGGTCCGGATTGGCCGGGGCGTTCGGCATTGGGGGTTGCCCGGGGGTACCGGCGGCGGAGCGATC
Organism: uncultured Tessaracoccus sp.; assembly: GCA_965364045.1. Lineage (GTDB taxonomy): Bacteria > Actinomycetota > Actinomycetes > Propionibacteriales > Propionibacteriaceae > Arachnia. Next base: position 549 of record CBDTVQ010000331.1, read on the forward strand.
GACCACCTTGGGCAGAGCCGCGATTCCGGTGGCGGCGTTCGCGATGGCAGCGGCGGACTCCCCGGCGTCGAGTCGTTGCCCTTCCGGCACGGTGAAGACGATGGTCCCCTGCCCGCCGCTGGCCTCCGGGAGTTCCTCATGCAGTTGGTCAATGACCTGCTGGCTTGGTGTCCCGTCGATTGTCATGCTGGAGGAGATGCTGCCTCCGCTGGTGGCGGCCAGTCCGAGGACGCCCCCCAGCAGGAGCAGCCAGGCCAGAATGAAGAACCACGGGCGGCGATGGGCGAGCCCGCCCAGACGTTGCAGGAATGTGGACATGGGTGATGGCCCTTTCGGGGTGCGTTCGACTCCGTGGTGGTCGAATGACCGCCACGTTGGGGAGGGGTGGGAAGTGTGTGGAGAGTCAGAAACCGTCGCGCAGGTGCGCAAACGTGAGGTTCAGGAAGCTGTCGAGCGTCATGCTCGGCCCATTCTCATTCCCGGAGCATTCCGGGGAATCATTGGACCGGATGGAGATGTGGCCTTCGAGCACGGAGGTGAGGGCCCCGTAGGCGGCACCGACGAGTAGATGAGCGTGGATGGGGCTGACGTCGCGACGATTGAGGACGGCGTCGAGTGCGGTTTGTCTGATGAGTCGTTGGACCTGAAGTACGTGGGGACGCAGGGGCGGGTGAGCCTCGGAGAGCGTCCGCAACTCCTGCAGGACGTTGAGCAGACCATCGCTGAGTTGCTGTCGGGCCACCGCGTGCAGCCATTCCACCATGGGAAGGTTCTCATCCGGGACGGTGTCGAGCGCGTGAACCACCCGTTCGACGGCGACGGCAACGATCGCGTCCTCCTTGCCGGAATAGTAGTTGGCGAAGGTGCGCCGGGAGTAGCCCGCACGGGCCGCCAACTCATCGATGGTGAACGCGTCCACCCCTCGCTCAAGTGCGAGGTCGAAAGCGGCCTGGGCCAGTGCCGTGGCGGTGGCTCGACGCTTCGATTCCCGGAGGTTCGTTTCGCTCATTGGGCAACTATGACACAGAATTGCCCAATGGGAAAGTTTGCCCGTTGGGCAATTTGATTGCGTGGCGCTGCACGGCGGGATACCCTGGGGGGTATGAGTCATTCTGCTGATTGCCACTGTTCGCCGTCTGACACGCCATCGGGGCGAGGCGAGATGCCGGTGTGGGGATCAGTGCTGGCGGTGGTTGCCCACCCAGACGACGAATCATTCGGGCTGGGGGCAATCCTCGATGGATTTGCGCGTCACGGGGCGAAAGTGTCGGTGCTGTGCCTCACCAGGGGAGAGGCCTCCACGCTGGGCAACCATGCTGATCTCAGCCAGGTGCGGGCAGAGGAACTGCGCAGTGCAGCCCGGCAGTTGGGGATCAGCTCGGCAGTTCTGCTCGATTACCGGGATGGGTTGCTGTCGGACGTGGTGGAGCGGATCCTGACGTCTGAGGTTCTACGTGAAGTGCGGGAGCGCCCCGTGGACGGACTCGTCGTCTTCGACCCGTCCGGGATCACCGGCCATCCCGACCACACGGCGGCTACCCATGCTGCACTCAAGGCGGCCCAGCAGTTGGATCTTCCCGTCCTGGGCTGGACACTGCCCGCAGAGGTTGCGCAGACACTGAATGAGGAGTTCCACGCGGGCTTCGTCGGCCATCGTGACGACGAGATGGATGTCGTCATCGAAGTGGACCGGGAGCAACAGCGATCAGCAAGCCTGTGTCACGAGAGTCAGGCAACACCGGGTAGCGTGCTCTGGCGACGGCTGGAGCTTCTTGGAGTCCATGAGTACCTTCGGTGGCTCCGTGAAGTCTGATCAGACAGGATCGCCGATACCGTTGGGCGCATGACTGACTCGAAACAGGAGTTCATGGCGCGCGTCGTGAAGGCGACGGTGTCAACGCCGTATTCGGTCACCCGAACACCCGAGGGCTTCGACCTGAGAACAGACATCGGGGACGCGCAGTGGTTGGACCACCTTCAAAAGAATGGCGTCGCGCAAGCCCATCTCCACCACGTCGCCGTTGAGGGGCTCACCTACAGGATCACCAGCGATTCCAGGGACCTGTCCTGGGGGGCAGGGGTCCCCGTGCTGGCCACACCGAAGGACATCCGAAAAGCTTCTCGTGGAGCCAAGGGGGTGATGCTTGCTGGTGGCCCTGCGATGGACACTTCGGTCGTTGACGATCCATTCACCCCCGAAGCTGGGCGTGGCGTCATCACGGCTGTGGGTGAGGGATTGGGGCTGACCCACAAGCAGACGGGCAGGCGCCTCGAGATCGCACTGACCGCAGTGGCGATCGTCGCCACCGTGGTCCTCTCCTTTGGAGTTGCGGTCTGGGTC
>CBDTVQ010000332.1:0-2881 GCA_965364045.1 uncultured Tessaracoccus sp.
GCGCAAAACCGCATGGCTCCTCGGTGACCAGTGAATGCGGCGAGTCTGGCCGCCCCGGTACCCGGCGGCCAGTGAACACGGCGAGTCCGGCCGCCCCGGGCATGGCAGCCAGTGAACGCGGCGTGTCCGGTCGTTGGAGCACTTTGCAAACGTGATCGTCCATCTCGGGGCAAACAGAATCTGAGCCCCGACTACCCGGCCCAGATTGCGGTTTCCGTCCGCTCGACGGCAGACGCCGCAGGGCACGCAACAGGGCGGCCCGGAGAACCGGACCGCCCTGTTGGCTGTGTTGCTGGGTACTGCGTGGGCTCAGAAGCCCATGCCGCCCATGCCACCCATGTCATCTCCGCCGCCGCCCATCGCGGGAGCCTTCTCAGGCTTGTCCGCGATGACTGCTTCGGTGGTGAGGAACAGGGCCGCGATGGATGCAGCGTTCTGCAGAGCAGAGCGCGTCACCTTGGCGGGGTCGATGATGCCAGCGGCAACCATGTCGACGTACTCGCCGGTGGCCGCGTTCAGACCCTGGCCCGCTTCGAGATGCGACACCTTCTCGACAACAACGCCGCCCTCAAGGCCGGCGTTGAAGGCGATCTGACGCAGCGGAGCCGTGGCGGAGCTGAGCACGATGGCCGCTCCGACCGCCTCGTCGCCGGTCAGGTGATCGAGCGAGACAGCCTTGGCCGCCTGCAGCAGCGCAACGCCACCGCCGGGAACAATGCCCTCCTCGATGGCAGCCTTCGCATTGCGGACAGCGTCCTCAATGCGGTGCTTGCGCTCCTTGAGCTCAACCTCGGTTGCAGCGCCGACCTTGATGACTGCAACGCCTCCGGCCAGCTTGGCCAGACGCTCCTGCAGCTTCTCACGGTCGTAATCCGAGTCCGAGTTCTCGATCTCGCGACGGATCTGGGCCACACGGCCGTCGATCTGCGCACGATCGCCCGCACCCTCGATGATGGTGCACTCGTCCTTGGTGACGAGCACGGAGCGCGCCCGGCCCAGCATGTCCAGCGTGACGGTGTCCAGCGAGAGGCCAACTTCTTCGCTGATGACCTGGCCATTGGTGAGGATGGCGATGTCGTTCAGCATGGCCTTGCGACGATCCCCGAAGCCCGGTGCCTTGACGGCGACGGACTTGAAGGTGCCACGGATCTTGTTGACGATGAGGCCTGCCAGCGCCTCGCCGTCCACGTCCTCGGAGAGGACCAGCAGCGGCTTGCCGGACTGCATGACCTTCTCAAGCACGGGCAGAATATCCTTCAGAGAGGAGATCTTGCTGCTCGCGATGAGGATGTAGGGATCATCCAGCGTGGCTTCCATGCGCTCTGCGTCGGTGACGAAGTAGGGCGAGATGTAGCCCTTGTCGAAGCGCATGCCCTCGGTCAGTTCGAGGTCCAGCCCGAAGGTGTTGGACTCCTCGACTGTGATGACGCCTTCCTTGCCCACCTTGTCCATCGCCTGGGCGATGATGTCGCCGACGATGGGGTCAGCTGCGGAGATCGAGGCAGTGGCAGCAACCTGCTCCTGCGTCTCGACGTCGATGGCCATCTTCGACAGCTGCTCGACGATCGCCTCAACGGCGATCTCGATGCCCTTCTTGATGCCCATCGGGTTGGCCCCGGCGGTCACGTTGCGCAGGCCCTCGCGGACCATTGCCTGTGCCACGACGGTGGCGGTGGTGGTGCCGTCGCCGGCCACGTCATCGGTCTTCTTGGCGACCTCCTTGACGAGTTCAGCGCCAATCCGCTCGAAGGGATCTTCCAGCTCGATCTCCTTGGCGATGGAGACGCCGTCATTGGTGATCGTGGGTGCACCCCACTTCTTCTCCAGCACGACGTTGCGGCCCTTGGGGCCGAGGGTGACCTTCACCGCGTCAGCGAGCGTGTTCATGCCCCGCTCGAGTCCGCGGCGGGCCTCTTCGTTGAATTCAATGAGCTTTGCCATGGTGTTTCGGGAGTCCTCCCGTCCTGTGGGACCTTGATCGGTCCCTTGGTGGTCGAAATATGAGACGGAGAACACGATGCCCGCGACGGACGGCCATGGGGCCTCACCGGGTCTCCGGTGGCACTCAAGCTTGCCGAGTGCCAAGACCATTATTAGCACTCACCCAAGGAGAGTGCAAAGGAAATGGTCCGGGACGTGACGACTCGAGCATGATGGAATGGCGTCATGCATGTGGAACGCACCCTGCGAAACGTCGGCAATGTCGCCAACTTGTCGACTCCGCTCGGTCTGACAGCGGCCGTCCTGAGCGGTGCCCGTTTGCGCGTGGTGGACGGACTCGTCGTGGCAGATCAGGCGAAGTTGCCCTTCCTCCGCGCATCCGCCATCACAGTCGGCAGCGTCGTGCTGGTACCCGGCCGTTCCATAGACGAGGTACGGGCACGCATCCCTGGCCTGCTGGAACACGAGGACCACCACGCCTACCAATGGGCGTACTGTCTCGGCCTGCCATTCATCGCCCTGTACATGGCCGCAGCAGGCTGGTCATGGCTCTGCACGGGCGATCGGGCCACCGCCAACCACTTCGAATTCCAGGCGGGCCTGGAACTCGGCGGCTACAAGGTGGGCGCCAGAAGATCCCCTGGAATGGGTGTCCGGGCGTTGGGGCTGTTGCTCAGCGGCGCAGTCGCTCGGCGGAGCGGGCGGCCTGACGCTGCGAGCGCAAACGACGAAGCCGCTTGACGAGCAGCGGCTTGGCCTCCAACGCAGCCGCCACGTCGATCAGCATGTTCAACCGCTGGTAGTACCGGGTGGCAGAGATACCGAAGCGTTCCATGATTGCCTGCTCGCGCGGAACCGTTGATGTGAACCAGTTCTCCTCGAAGTCCAGGATGGCGAAATCCTCGTCGGAGAGGACCGAGCGATCAAAGGAAGCGGCATG
>CBDTVQ010000333.1:0-2871 GCA_965364045.1 uncultured Tessaracoccus sp.
AACCCGTGGGGGAACCCCAGCCGACGGCCGATCTCTCCTCAGCCGTGCTCCCCACCGACGCCACCCTGCGACGCCGGCAGAGCATTCCCATCCAGATGGCCCGATTTATGCTGTTCAACGTGCGCATGCTCCGGTTGGTACTCAGGAGCGGCCACTGACCGCAGCCGTGCCCCGGCCTCAGCGACACCCTGACGCCCGGGCATAGTGTGGGGTTCGTGATTCTCCATCTTGTACGACATGGCCAGACGATGTGGAACGTGGAGGGGAGGCTGCAGGGTCAGACGATGGACGTCCCCCTGACCGAGACAGGTTTCATCGAAGCCGCCCATGCCGCCGGTGAATTGGTGGACAGGGCATTGACGGCGGTGATCTCGAGTGACCAGTTGCGCGCCAGGCAGACGGCCGACGTCGTCGCGTCGAGGCATGAACTGGATCTCCAGCTGACTCCGCTGCTGCGAGAGCAGTCCCTGGGTGGCCTCGAGGGGCGTCGCACGTCCGAACTGAGCGAGCAACCCGTGCCCGCGGGCACGGACATCAGCGAGGTTCGGTGGGGTGGTGGCGAATCGATCGCCGACGTCCATTTGCGGATGCAGGACCTGGTGGCGGAGCTTGCGAAGAACTTCGATGACGACGACGAGGTGGCCCTCGTCTCACACGGGGATGCCATCCGCGTTCTGCTGGCGGTGCTGGATGGCCGCGGACACCGGGACGTGGACTGGACGGCATTCGGCACCGGCGCGGTGCACACGTGCTCGTTCGACGCTCAGCCCATCGAGCGTCGCTCGCTGCTGGAGGACACCGTCGCCGCCGTGCAGCCCGCCTCCGCGACGATGCTGGCGCAAGCCGGTACGAGGCAGACCGAACTCACGAAACCACCGGGAAGCCTCGGCCTGCTGGAGGAGGTGGGCAATCGCCTGGCCGCGATGTCCGGCCAGTGCCCGCCGCCCATCCCCACGCCTGCTGTCATCGGTCTGTTCGCCGGTGACCACGGTGTGGTGGGCCAGGGTGTCACGTCGTGGCCCCAGGAAGTCACCGCCTCCATGCTGATGAACATCGCCAGCGGTGGGGCAGCCATCAACGTGCTGGCGTCCCAGGTGGGGGCATCGTTGCTGGTGACCGACGTGGGCGTCGCCACCGAATACCCGGCGCACACTGCCATCCGGGATCGCAGGGTGGCGCGCGGCACCCGCGACTTCTCCGTCGAGCCCGCCATGACCAGGGACGAGGCACGGGCTGCCATCGAGGTGGGCATCGAGGCTGCTCAGGAGGCGATCGACGGCGGGGCGCGTTGCCTCATGACCGGCGACATGGGGATTGGCAACACCACCCCCGCCAGCGCCCTCATCTCTGTTTTCACGGGCGCCGCGGTGGCACTGGTCACCGGGCGCGGAGCCGGTGCTGACGACGACATGCACTCCCACAAAAGCCTGGTCATCGAACGTGCCCTCGCGCTCCACCAACCCGACGCCGGGGATCCACTCGGCGCGCTGGCCGCCGTCGGTGGCCTGGAACACGCCGCACTCGCCGGCTTCATCCTGGCCGGGGCCGCTCGTCGAATCCCGGTCATCCTCGACGGCGTGATCGCCTGTTCCGCTGCCTGCGTCGCCGTCGGCTTCGCGCCGAATGTGCGCGACTATCTGATCTCCGGTCATGCCGGCGTCGAGCCCGGTATCGGGGCTGCCGTCAAGCACCTCGGACTGAACCCGTTGATGGATCTGGGACTGCGGCTGGGCGAGGGTTCGGGGGCCGCGCTGGCGCTGCCAATGATTCAGGCATCGGCGAGGATTCTGGCGGACATGGCAACCTTCGCCGACGCCGGCATCGAATCAGGCGGCTGACAATGCCGGAGTTCCGCGTGGACATCCCCCAGGACGACGAGCTTGCAACGGCACTGTTGGCGGCGCTTGCGCAACGCGGATCGGTGACTCCGGTGGGACGCGGACACGGCACGGCCCTGGTCCTTGGCGGCGCCCGCTCCGGCAAGTCCTGGTGGGCCGAGTCCCAATTCAAGGATCAGGACACGGTGGACTACGTGGCCACGTCCCTGGTTCCCGAGGATGATCCGGAGTGGTCAGCCCGCGTGGAGGTGCACCAGAAACGTCGGCCTGCTGGGTGGACGACGGTGGAGACGATGGACATACCCGCAGTCCTGCGTGAGGACAGCGAAACCCCGGTGCTCGTGGACTGTCTGGCGCTGTGGCTGGCGAGGATCCTGGACGACGTCGACGCCTGGGAGTCCGCGGAGGAGCAGTGGCGCCCAGCGTTGGGGCTACACATTGACGCTCTGGTGGCCGCCATCCGGGAGACGCGGCGCGAAGTGGTGCTGGTCAGCAACGAGGTGGGCTCCGGTGTGGTGCCGGGGACTGCATCGGGACGGCTGTACAGGGATGAGTTGGGGCGGCTGAATTCGCGGGTCGCGGCGTCCTGCGATGAGCTGTGGTTGTGCGTCGGTGGCGTCGCACGTCGGTGGCGATGAAGCAGCAGGCGGTCCCGAATCCGCTCGTGGTGGCGCTCGGGCTGTTCACCACCATTGCGATGCCGTCGGTGGAGAACATCGACGCCCGGACGGCCCGCCGGGCCATGGCGGTCTTCCCCGTGGTGGGCCTCATCGTGGGGGTAATCGCGGGTGCAGTGGCGTGGCTGACCGGGTGGCTGGCAGGGCCGCTTCTCGGGGCCGTCCTCGGACTGGCTGCACTGGCCTGGCTGACCGGTGCGCTCCACCTCGACGGACTTGCCGATACGGCTGATGGGCTCGGCTCCCGCAAGCCTGCGGCGCAGGCATTGGAGATCATGCGACGCTCGGACATCGGCCCGATGGGCGTGATCGTCCTGCTCCTGGTGCTGTTGGTCGACGTCGCGGCGCTTTCCCGT
>CBDTVQ010000334.1:0-2868 GCA_965364045.1 uncultured Tessaracoccus sp.
GTCACCTCCGAAAACATGCGAGTACTGCTGCGCGGAGTACTGCTGGATGCACATGCGACCGCGCTCGTGCTGACGGCCACCGACGCGGAACCGAACGTCACGGTGTCAGTCCCGGCGGGAGCAGACGCGTCCGGAGCCGCCACCGCAATCCGGGAAGGGCTCCCTGACGGGCTCGAACTGCCAGCCGTCATCCGTCTCGAGAGTGCCGACGGCGCCATCACGGTCAAGGCCCATTTCCTTCCCGGAGCCGTGGCCGTGCCCGATCCGCGGGATGCCGCGGCGGGCCGTGCGGCGACGAGGGCAGGTGTGGTCGCAGGCCGGATCGCGCTCGTCACCGGCGGGGCACAGGGATTCGGTGAGGAGATCGTCCGCGCCCTGCACGCCTCCGGTGCCTGGGTTGTCGTCGCTGACCTCAACCTGACCGGCGCCACCGCGCTGGCCGAGGAACTGGGGGAGCGAGCCACCGCGGTGGAGTGCAACGTTTCCGATGAGGACTCCGTGGAGGCGCTCGCGTCCACGATCGTCGACACCTGCGGCGGCATTGACCTCGTGGTCTCCAACGCGGGCATCGCCCGCGCCGGCTCCGTCCTGGAGCAGGAACTGAAGGCCTTTGCGCTCAGCACCGACGTCAACTACACGGCGTTCTTCCTCGTGAGCAAGCATCTTGGCCGTCTCCTGCGTCTGCAGAACGTTGCCGCGCCGCTGTGGAGCACAGACATCATCCAAGTCAACTCGAAATCGGGGATGGTTGGCTCCAACCGCAATGGCGCCTACGCGGGCAGCAAGTTCGGTGGCCTCGGCCTGGTGCAGAGCTTCGCCCTCGAACTGGTGGACTACCGGGTCAAGGTCAATGCCATCTGCCCCGGCAACTTCTTCGACGGGCCGCTCTGGTCCGATCCCGAGAACGGACTCTTCATCCAGTACCTGCGCTCCGGCAAGGTGCCAGGCGCCACCACCGTGGAAGAGGTCAAGGCCTCCTACGAGTCAAAGGTCCCCATGGGGCGTGGCGCCCTCGGCGCCGACGTCATGCGGGCGCTCTATTACATCGTCGAGCAGGCCTACGAGACCGGCCAGGCAGTCCCCGTCACGGGTGGCCAGGTCATGGTCAGCAGCTGATCCCATCAAGAACGTGAGAAAAGGAATTTGACACATGAGTGATCTCAAAACCCAGCACGCCATCCAGTTCACCGGGGTGGGGGAGATCGTGCACAACGACTCCAAGCCAGTGGACCCGGTGGGACCCCACCAGATGATGCTTCAGGTGGAAGCCTGCGGCATCTGTTTCAGCGACACGAAACTGCTGAACGCCTTTGACTCCCACCCCCGCAAGGCGGAAGTGGTGAGTGGCATCGATCCCACCGCCCTGACGGAGATCCCCGGATACAAGCCAGGCGCAGCCGCAACGGTGCCCGGCCATGAACCCGTTGGCCGGATCGTCGAGGTGGGAGAGAAGGTCACCCACTTCAAGAAGGGTGACCGCGTGCTGGTCCAGGCAGACTGGAAGCACCTGCGCACGGCCAAGTCCAATGCCGCTTTCGGCTACAACTTTGAAGGTGCGCTGCAGGAGTTCGTCGTGATCGACGAACGCTGCGTTGTCTCGCCTTCCGGCGAAGAGTTCCTGATCCATGTCTCCGACGGCCCCTCGGCCGCGGCGGTGGGTCTCATCGAGCCCTGGGCAACGGTGGAGGGTTCCTACGCCTGGCAGGAGCGCAACCACGTGGCGCCGGGCGGCCGGCTGCTGGTGATCTCCGATGGCGGGAACATCGGGCTTGAAGAGCTGATCAAGGAGAACGCTCCGGGGGAGATCGTGACGGTGACCTCCGATGCGATCGCCGCCATGGAGGGACAGGTCTTCGACGACATCATCTACTACGGCGCCGATGCCGAGGTCGTCGAGGCACTGGCCCCACTGCTGAGCACGCGTGCCGTCCTGTGCGTCGTGCTGGATGGTGGGCGACTGGAGCGGAAGGTCGCGCTCGACATCGGGCGCGTGCACTACGACTTCATCCGGTTCTGCGGAACCACGGGCAACGATCCTGCGCAGGGCTACAGCTGGATCCCCGCCACCGGTGAGATCCGCGAGGGTGACAAGATTGCCATCATTGGCGCCGCCGGACCCATGGGGCAGATGCACACCATGCGTGCGTTGACCTCGGACATCGCCGGAATCACCGTCGCCGGGACAGACCTCAGCGATGAGCGCCTGGAGCACCTCTCCAGCATCGTCGGCCCTGTTGCCGAGGAGCGCGGGGTGCCGCTGGAGATCATCAACACCGGTTCCACCGAGCTGAAACCCGGCTACACCCACATCAGCTGCATGGTGCCCGTGGCGGCGCTGGTGGCCCAGGCCGTCGACATTGCGGCAGAGGGAGCCATTATCAACGCGTTCGCGGGGATTCCCGCCGGCACGCTGGGGGACTTCGATCTCCAGGGCATCATCGAGCGACGCATCTTCATGCTGGGCACCTCCGGCTCGGACGTCTCCGACATGCGCACGGTCCTGGACAAGATCGAGAAGGGCATCATCGACACCCACATCTCGCTGGATGCAGTCACGGGAATGGCAGGGTTCAAGGACGCCATCGACGCCGTGGTGAACCGCACTTCCGGCGGCAAGATCATGGTCTACCCGATGCTGCACGACCTGCCACTGACCAGGCTTGTGGACATGGCGGAGCAACTGCCCCACGTGGCTGCCGAACTGAAGGATGGTGTCTGGACCAAGGCTGCCGAGGAGGCTCTCCTCGCAGGAGGCTGACGTCACAGTTTCCCGGCGATCGAGTAGCGGCGTGAAGGGGTGGCTGTTGGGTGCTCGCACTGACGAGTGACCTCTGTGCCGCCCTGAAACGTGCAGCCGGATCGTTCAAG
>CBDTVQ010000335.1:0-2868 GCA_965364045.1 uncultured Tessaracoccus sp.
CCTCCAGTTCCAGCTCGCGTTCCAGCGGCGCACCCCAGGCGGCCACATCGTCGCCGTCATTGTTGCCCAGCACCGCGTACACAGGCGCGAAGGTCGAGAGCTCGTCCAGCACCGCGGGTACACAGACGTCGCCGGCGTGCAGGATCAGGTCACAGCGCCGCAGCGGACCCAGCAGGGACTCCGGCACACCCTTCCATCGCCGGGGCGCGTGCGTGTCCGCGACGACGAGGACCTTCAGCATCAGAGCGGGTCCGTGGCCTCGGCCCACAGCTCGCGACGCCGCTTGGCCCGGCGTCGATCCATGAAGTTCAGAACCACGGAGGTGGCCGCGACCACCGTGAACAACCAGAAGACCTTGCGCATCATGTCGTGAACAGTACCGAGCAACCCACCTCGATCACACCCCGCGCAGCCCCGGGTCAGACCCTGGTCCGCCCCTGGACCATTGGCCGGGGCCCGCAGTCTGACCCGCCGAGTCCGCCATGCCACATAGGCTGGCGCCCATGCAGTTCTACGGGTTGTCGAGGGATCGTCGTCGGCTCGGCATCGACTCGCTCGTCGCCGTCGGAGCCTTCGCCCTGCTCGTCATCCCCATGATCTGGTTGCTCCGCGACGTGGACCTCCTCCCCCACATTCTGTGGCCCGGGCTGATGGTCAGCTCGCTGGCGGTCCGTCGCGTGGTGCCGTGGCTCGCTGTTGCCCTGTGCACGGTGGCCGGCATCGGCATGGTCCTCCAACTCGACGGCCCCGCACCGGCGATCGCGACGGTGCTCGTCATCGTCTATTCCGTGGCACGGTGGTGCCAGGGCCCCCTGGGCTGGGCCGTGCTCGCGATCGGTGCCGTCGGCTCCATGGCGGGCCCCCTCTCGTGGATGAGCAACATCCCCGACGGGCAGCGGTTCGCAGCCGCCGCCCTGCTCATCACCCTGTGTCTCGCACTGGTGGCGATCGCCTACCTTGTGGGACGACGGTTGCAGGAACTCTCCCGCTCGGACCTCCTGGACCGCACTCTCGCCGAAGAGCGCTACACCGCCAGCACGACACGGCGCGCGCAGGCCACACAACTGGCGGATGACAGGGCCCGCACCGACGTCGCACGCGAACTCCACGACGTGGTGGCGCACTCCCTTTCTGTGATCGTCGTGCAGGCCGAGGGCGCCAAGGCGATGGCAAGCAAGCATCCCGAGAGGGCTGTGGAGGCCCTCGACGTCATCGCCCAGACCGGACGGACCTCCATCGGGGAGATGCGTCGCATCGTCGCGCTGCTGCGGGGCGAGGAACAGGCCGCATTCGAGCCCACACCGTCGTTGCGGCAGATCCCGGAGATGGTGGCGGCAGCCGGTGACCGCATTGCTCTCACCATTCCCGAGGAGTATCCGCCGGTCCCCGATTCCCTGGGGCTGGCTGCCTACCGCGTGGTGCAGGAGAGCGTGACCAACTTCCTCAAGCACGCCGGACCGACGGCGGAGGCCCGCGTGACGCTCAAGTTCGAGCCCAGCTGCATCGCCATCCGCGCCGTCGACGACGGTGTGGCCGGCACCACGGCCATCGACCCCTCCGGCTCCGGGGTCCGGGGCATGCGGGAGAGGGTGATCGCCATGGGCGGCACTTTCACTGCCGGACCCCGCCTGGGCGGCGGCTGGCAGGTGCAGGCGCAATTGCCGATGCCCACACAACTTGGCCGCAGCTGGCTACGAGAGAAGGAACATTCATGATCAGTGTCCTGCTGGCCGACGATCAGGCGCTGGTGCGCAGCGGATTGCGCATGCTCGTCGACGCGGCCGACGACATGGAAGTGATTGGCGAGGCCTCCAACGGGGCTGACGCCGTCGCCATGGTCAGGACCCGGGACGTGGATGTCGTCCTCATGGACATCCGGATGCCCATCATGGACGGCACCGAGGCCACCCGCCAGATCCAGGGGCTCGGCGTGCACACCAAAGTGTTGGTGCTCACCACCTTCGATCTCGACGAGTACGTCTTCACGGCCCTGCGTCACGGGGCGTCGGGCTTCATGCTGAAGGATGCGCTGCCGGAGGATCTGCTGGGCGCGATCCGCACCGTCGCGGGTGGAGCGGCCATCGTCGCCCCAACGTCCACCCGTCGCCTGCTGGACCACATCGCGGCATCACTGCCTGACGGGAAGAGCCACAACACGGACCGCCTCGAGGGGCTCACCGAGCGCGAGCGAGAGGTGCTGCTGGAGGTGGCCAATGGCGCCAACAACACCGAGATTGGCCAGCGCCTCTACATGGCAGAAGGCACCGTGAAGACCCACATTGGCCGGCTGCTCAGCAAACTGGAGGCACGCGACCGCGTTGGCCTCGTCCTCATCGCCCACGAATGTGGACTGCTCAACCGCTGACATGACCCCACACAGCGAGCCCTCCTCACGTCCCTGACGGGTTCCAACCGAAGAACTGTCAATGAACTGTCAATGCGCTTCACATTGACAGTTGGGTGCACTACGGCGGTGGCGCACGTGGAGTCCCCGCTCAGAGAGTCACCTCCAGGACCGGGAGGTCCGCACCGGGGTACGTTGTGGTGATGCACAGAAGCGATCTGCGGTTCCGGCGGCCGGGCATCGCCGCGCTTTTCGTAGCCGCGGATTGAGCCGCCCGACATGCTCTGGATTGGGTTGGCCGTCGGCTCAGTGCTCGGCTTGGTCGTGTTCCTTGTCATCAAGCTCTCCAGCTGGGTGGGTCATCGTCTTCCCCGTCCGAGAGACGGCGAGCCAAACGCCCTTCCGCGTCGGGCCGAGTCCTCACAGGACATCGCAACGTACAGCCAACGACGCGACGCCGCCATCCAACTGGTGGACGACATCAAGCAGGTGCTGGGCGAGCTTCGCATCGACGTGGTGTGGAC
>CBDTVQ010000336.1:0-2849 GCA_965364045.1 uncultured Tessaracoccus sp.
GACTCCTTCTCCGCCCTCGACGTGGCCACCGACGCCCGCCTCCGCACGGCACTGGCGCCCCGGGTCGCCGACAAGGCTGTCTTCGTGGTGGCCCAGCGGGTCACCACCATCCGGAACGCCGACGAGATCCTCGTTCTGGAGCATGGCGAGATCGTCGGGCGCGGCACCCACGACGAATTGCTCGCCAGTTGCGAGACCTACCAGGAAATCGTCGAGTCCCAGCTGAGCGCAGAGGAGGCCGCAGCATGAGCCAGAAGGACACCACCCCCGTCAAGGCCACTGCGCCCGTCAAGGCCAACAAGCGACCCGAACACGCACCCCAGCGGAGCGGCGGTCCGGGGCACGGGCCCATGGTCGCCCCCGGGGAGAAGGCCGCCAACTTCCGCACGTCACTGAAGCGCCTGCTCCACGAGCTGCGACCCCAGCGGGTGCGCATCATCATTGCCATCTTCTTCGGCGTCGCCGGCGTGACCCTGTCCGTGGTGGGCCCAAAGATCCTCGGGCAGGCCACCACCATGCTCCTTGCCGGTCTGATCGGGCGCAAGATGCCAGCCGGCACCACCAAGGAGCAGGTTATCCAGGCCGCCCAGAACCAGGGAAACGGGGACCTGGCAGACCTGCTGCGCAGCCTGGACTTCGTGCCCGGCCAGGGCGTCGACTTCGGCGCCATCGGCACGATCCTGCTCACGGTGCTGGCGCTCTACCTCGTCTCCGGCGTCGCTTCCTACGTGCAGGCCTACGTCCTGAACGACGCCGTGCAGCAGAGCATCCACCGGATGCGCCAGAAGATCTCCGCCAAGGTGGACCGGCTGCCCCTGTCCTACTTCGACAGCCAGCCCCGCGGCGAGCTGCTGAGCCGCGTCACCAACGACATCGACAACGTCTCCCAGACCCTGCAGCAGACCCTGTCGCAACTGCTCAATGCCCTCCTCATGGTGGTGGGTGTGCTGGTCATGATGTTCTGGATCTCCCCGACGCTGGCGCTGGTCGCACTGGCCAGCGTGCCCGTGGCGATGCTGCTGGTCTCCATCATCGGCAAGCGGTCCCAGGTGCTGTTCAAAGCGAACTGGAAGTCCACGGGAGAACTGAACGCCCACATCGAGGAGGCTTACACAGGTCACTCGCTGGTCAAGGTGTTCGGACGCCAGAAGGAGGTGGCGGAGGAGTTCCGGGAGCGCAACCAGCGACTGTTCGAGGCCGGCTTCGGTTCGCAGTTCATCTCCGGGCTGATGATGCCCATCATGATGCTCGTCGGGAACCTCAACTACGTCGTCATCGCCGTCATCGGTGGGCTGCGGGTGGCCTCCGGCACCATGTCCATCGGCGACGTGCAGGCTTTCATCCAGTACTCACGCCAGTTCACGCAGCCGCTCACCCAGGTGGCGTCCATGGCGAACCTGATGCAGTCCGGTATCGCCTCCGCCGAGCGGGTGTTCGAGGTCATGGACGCCGAAGAGATGTCCGAGGAACCCGATGGAGAGCTCAGCGAGGTGGAGGGCCACGTCACCTTCGGCGACGTCAACTTCCGCTACTCGCCCGACAAGCCGCTGATCGACGACCTCGATCTGGAGGCGCTACCCGGCCAGACGGTCGCCATCGTCGGCCCCACCGGGGCGGGCAAGACCACGCTGGTCAACCTGCTGATGCGGTTCTACGACCTCGACGGTGGAGCCATCTCCATGGACGACGTCGACATCGCCACGGTCCCCCGGTCCCATGTGCGGCGCAACATCGGCATGGTGCTGCAGGACACGTGGCTGTTCGGCGGCACCATCCGCGACAACATCGCCTACGGCCGCCCCGGTGCCTCCGAGGAGGACATCATCGAGGCTGCCACCGCCACGTTCGTCGACCGGTTCGTACACTCGCTGCCCGAGGGCTATGACACGGTCATCGACGAGGAGGGCTCCAACATCTCCGCGGGCGAGAAGCAGCTCATCACCATCGCCCGGGCATTCCTTGCCGATCCGTCGCTGCTCATCCTCGACGAGGCCACCAGCTCCGTCGACACACGCACGGAACTCCTGGTGCAGCAGGCAATGTCCGCGCTGCGCAGCGGCCGCACCTCCTTCGTGATCGCGCACCGCCTCTCCACCATTCGAGACGCAGACCTTATCCTCGTCATGGAGGAAGGCGCCATCGTCGAGAAGGGCACCCACGACGAACTCCTGGCCGCCGGAGGGGCGTACCACGACCTGTACGAGTCGCAGTTCAGTGCTGCGGTCACGACATAATGGCGGGCATGACTCCCCCCACCGTGTTCGCTGGCTGCGCCGGGCAACACGGTCTCCGCGCGTGCCTGCCGCCGCCCGCCGGTGAGACGTCCATCGGATGAGCCCGGAGCAGCTGAACCTGTTGGTCCTGATCGCATGCGGGGTGCTGCTGGCCGGTGTTGCTGCCGTGCGCATCTCTTCACGCAGCGGGATGCCGGGTCTGCTGCTCTACCTGGGGATCGGCCTGCTGCTCGGTGAGGCCGGAATCGGGATTCGCTTCGACGACGGCCAGCTGGCGTACAACGTCGCCACCATCATGCTCGCGATCCTCCTGACCGACGGCGGTTTCACCACCCGCTGGAGCGACCTGAGGCCCGTGGCCATGCGCTCCGGGGTGATGGCGTCGGCGGGCGTCCTGTTGTCCGTGGGCATCACGGCAACCCTGGCAATACTGTTCCTCGGCATCGATCTGCGCACCGCCATCCTGCTGTCCGCCATGGTGTCCTCCACCGATGCCGCGGCCGTGTTCTCGGTGCTCCGACGGCTTCCCATCAACGCCCGCGTCCGCACAACGCTTGAGGGCGAATCAGGCTTCAACGATCCACCCGCCATCATCATCGTCACCGTCGTGGTCTC
>CBDTVQ010000337.1:0-2793 GCA_965364045.1 uncultured Tessaracoccus sp.
TCTGCAGTTGCGCAGGGGTTGCCACCATTACGATCACTGTTGCAGCCAGTCGCGCGACCTGCTCCGGAGATGACGCGACAACCGCCCCCAAGCTCTCCAGCTCGCTCATCCGCGTGGTATCAACGTCGTACAGGACAACGGGACGGTCTCGCAGAACATTGTGCGCCATGGGCAGACCCATTGCGCCAACGCCGATGAAACCGACCGAACTTGAGCGGTGGTTTGTTTCCAATGTCATTCTTACCTCTTCGTAAGTCTGTCTGATCGCTTTCTGTGTGACCCGGTGCTCAATATTGTTGACACTTTTATCCTGTTTGTCAACATTTTTCTTTCGTGAAGACACTTTTGGTGTGGCAACCATGTCAGCCATCGGTCCATGGGTGCTCATATGCCCCAGGCGTGAGAGTTGAATAGTGTTCGTCCTCACCCAGTCGGCGTACCGGAACCAGATGAAGTCAACGATTCTCCCATGGGGGGGTCTGATGGAACAGCGACTGGTGGCTCAACGGTCCCGGAACCGGTGCGGCTTGGAGTCCTATTGAGGAGACGTTCGTCTGTTGGCGTGAGCATGAACGGGCTGCTGATGGAGGATGCCATGGGGAGTGGCCTGCCCGGGTGACCGGTGAAGACACGCTGTGCGGACATGTCCTCTCCACTTGGCAACGATGGGACCGTCGCGAAACGATTTCCTTTGGGCGCGGAGAATGTTAACATTTGGCAATGAATCTTGGCACGAAGTTCGACAAGCGCACACTGCGGCAGCGCTGCTCTGCCCACGTTCGCGAGGCGATCATTGCCGGCTCACTCGAGCCTGGCGAACACATCATCGAAATGCGTCTTGCCGAAGAACTCAACGTGAGCCGGGGCACGTTGCGCGAGGCACTGCGCCCTCTGGAAACGGAGGGCCTGCTCGTGAGCGACGGCAAGGGACACCTTCGTGTTCGCAGAATGACGGCGAACGAAATCGCCGAGGTGTTTCAGGTGCGCGGCGCACTGGAGTCGCTGGCTGCGTCACTTCTGGCGACGCGTCCTGACCGTGAGGCTGTCGCCGCTCGACTCCTTGAGGCACTCATGCCATTGCAGGATGAATCGCTGGATTTCGCCGCCCAGATAGAGGCTGACCTGGGGTTCCACGAACTCATTTGCCGTCTGACCGGCAACGTAACCCTTACAAAGTCCTGGCGCCAACTCAGCGGCCAGATCAAGATGATGATCATCGCCGTAGGGCCCGCTCGTGCGTCCGCGCGCATGCGCTATGCAGATCATGCTGTCATTGCTGACGCGGTCGCGAGCGGAGATCTCGATCAGGTCCGCGAAGTCATGGCGAGACACTTGAACGAGTTTGCGTTGCGATACCTTGACGACGCGCCCCTCGATTGAGGGCTCTTGGTGGTTCGTGATGAACAGGGGTCCGCGCGTCGTTGACGTGGAGGGGCCTCACGATCCTGCTGCCGTGGGTGTTGTTCAGACAGCCACGAGAGGACCACGCCCCGCACGCGTCAAGTACGGGTTCGCGGCGCAACGTCCCACCAGGCTGCATCCGGGTGGTGCTGCGCGTCGTCGATGACATCAGCGTGCCTCGGTTGGGCATCGATGAACACCAGTACCGATCAGCACGGTGGTTCCGCAACGCGGCCGGCGGGTGGCGACGCTTCGAGCCGTCGATGTCCGCCCTTGTCGATCTGGCCACCGGCCATGGCTGACTCACGACGCTCACACTCCTCTCCGACGTCGGTGAAGTAGTCCACACCGGATCCCCCTCCGGATCTCGCACCGATTCAAGACGGTGCGAGTTCCGGAAACCGAAGCAGCACAAGGGGAATCGTGAACGGACCAAGAACGCTCAGTCGAGCCCGTAACGCTCTTTGAACTCCCGACGGCGAGCGTGGAGGATCGGCTCGGTGTAGCCCGACGGCGACGTCGTGCCCTGAAGAATCAGATCCCTGGCTGCGCACCACGCGATGGAATCCTCGAATGATCCATCGCCGTCGGCCGGCTTCATCGGCATGTACGTGGGGTCCCCGGCGTTCTGCTCATCGACGACCACTGCCATCCGTTGCAGCGAGTCCACCACGAAATCGGCGGAGACCACATCGTGGCAGATCCAGTTGGCGAGCATCTGCGAGCTGATCCGACAGGTGGCCCGGTCCTCCATCAGCGCAATGTTGTTGATGTCAGGCACCTTGGAACAGCCGACACCCTGTTCGATCCAGCGCACGACGTAGCCGAGGATGGACTGGCAGGAGTTGTCCACCTCATTCCGCTTCTCATCATCGGACCAGTCAGTGGTGAGAGCCAGCGGAATCTCCAGCAGCCCCTCCACTGTGGCCCGGCGACCCTGCTTCATGATCTCTGCCTGCGCCTGCCTCACATCCACCTCGTGGTAGTGGGTGGCGTGCAGAGTCGCGCCGGTGGGTGATGGCACCCAGGCCGTGCTGGCCCCCGCCGCAGGATGTGCGCCCTTCGTCGCGAGCATGTCAGACATGAGTTCGGTCATGGCCCACATGCCCTTGCCGATCTGGGCATGGCCGGGCAACGAGCAGGCCAGGCCCACATCAACGTTCCAGTCCTCATAGTTCTTCATCCAGGTGGCGGATTTCATCTCCGCCTTGCGGATCATCGGACCTGCCATCATCGACGTGTGGATCTCGTCCCCGGTGCGGTCGAGGAAGCCCGTGTTGATGAAGATGATCCGATCGACGGCCTGACCGATGCAGGCCATCAGGTTCACCGTGGTCCGGCGTTCCTCGTCCATGATCCCCATCTTGACTGTGTTCCGCTCCAGGCCGAGGA
>CBDTVQ010000338.1:0-2790 GCA_965364045.1 uncultured Tessaracoccus sp.
TAGCAGTAGACCACTTGATTCGTGGTCAGGGATTCGCGCACGAGATCGATGAAGTGCTCACTGTTGCCTTCACGCGTGATTCCCAGATGGTGGGTCCCCTCAAAGGCGAGCTGTGTCAGAGCGCTGTCCGCGAAACGTTCCAGAGAGACTGCACCGGAGGATACGCCTGCGATCGCCAATCGCTGGAACGCAGTGTCATGGCAGCGGAACGACGCGACATCCGGCGGCCCGCCTTCCCACGTCAGTGCGTTGAGCAGTTGATCCCGCGCGGGGTCCAGGAAGGTGTAGCCAACCACACCGTGCTGACCCGGTGGTACCCCGCAGCCCATGCTGGTCAGCGATGTGGCGGTCGTCGAGGGTACGGAGCAGGTGAGCGCCGCGGCGGATGACAGCCGCTCCGCGAGGGTGTCGGCGTGGTCCGCATGCGTCTCCAGTGGGTACCAGCCCAGCCCGTCGACGAGGAACACGACGTAGCGGCTGGCCTTGGGAATCTCCAGCACGGGTGCATTCCCCGCCAGCCGTGCCTCGATGCTCGGGACCAGACTGGAAAGCGCCGCACCGCCGTAGCGGGGCGAGATGAAATCTTGCAACATCAACCCACCCGGGACTGCAGCAAAGCACCGAAATCCAGCAATCGCCGCGTGTTGGAATCACCGTCGCCCACAGGACTCATGCGCACCGTGAGGTCATTGGGGACCTGCATGCCGGTCCAGCCGTGATCGGCCTCACACGAGGGGTCATCGCATGACGCGGGACCGATGTCGAGGCGTCGTGCGGCCCCCCAGACGAGTGTGAGCCAGGTCTCCACCACTTCGGATTCCTCGCCGTAGGACTGCGGCTTGCTCACCGAACGCGTGACGACAACGGAGTCGATGGCCCGCAGAGCCACCACCTCGGATGTTGTGAGGGCACGATCATTGGCGCCGTCGTCGCCGTCATCGGTGTGACAGATGAGGAGTTGGCGCTCAGTCAGCACCAACACGGTGATGTGTCGCTGTACCTCGTGCCCCGCGAAGGTGGCCTCGTGGTGCACGAGGTGTCCCACGACACTCTGGTTCCCCAGCCCGGAGGCGATCGTGTCAGAGACCAGTTCAGGATAGAAACCACACTCTGAAATCTGGTGCACAAGGTCTGCTGGCAGCCGGGTGGATGTCTGACGCGGATGATTCACGACGTCATTGTCCCACGCTTGCCCTAAGTTGTGGGCCATGAAGTCCCGCCCCTTCTTTGCTGCCCGCGTTGAGGATCGTCTCAACTCTTTGACCACCAAGCTCCTGTCCCGGCTCGGCTGGAAGCAGGCCATCGTCGGCTACACCGGCTTTGGCACGCCCGAGCAGGTTCGGGTGCTTGCGAGGGTGGTCCTGCGCCCCCCGAGCGATCTCGGGATCGTCCGGGCCGCCACCGAGTTGATGCACCAGCGCGGATGGCGCAACTTCATCGCCACACCCCTGGCTGAGGCCGAGGCGTGGATCATTCTTGATGGAGAACCCATCCTCGTGTCCGCCGACCGCGGAGGCTACATCGACGTCCGCGTGAAGAATCCGGGCCTGGCCCCCGGTTGGCACACCATTGAGGTGGCCACCACCGATGGCAGTTCCGGGCACGTCGCGGTCCAGATCATCGACTCCGATGAGACCTTCGGCATCGTCAGCGACATCGACGACACCATCCTTTCCACATGGTTGCCACGTCCTTTCCTGGCCGCCTGGAACTCGTTCTTCCTCACCGAGCAGGCACGACAGGCCGTTCCCGGCATGGCCCGGCTGTATCAGCAACTGCTGGTCGAACATCCCGGAGCTCCGGTCATTTATGTCTCGACGGGAGCGTGGAACACCTATCCCATGGTCAGCCGCTTCCTGGCCCGCCACGGCGTTCCGAAGGGGGCCATGCTATTGACGGACTGGGGCCCCACCAACACCGGCTGGTTCCGCAAGGGCCCGGACCACAAACGCACCTGCCTGAGGGAGTTGGCCCGTGACCTTCCCAATATTTCGTGGGTCCTCGTGGGCGACGACGGCCAGCACGATCCGGATCTCTACGGCGAATTTGCCACGCTGCAACCCCGACACGTTCGGGCACGCGCCATCAGGCAACTGAGCGTCGGAGAACACGTGTTGGCGGGCGCCATCCAATTCGACCAGACTGACCCTGATCGCTGGGTTCCTGAGGCCGCGCCCGAGGTGCGGGCTCCCGACGGCGACGGCTTGGCCGATAAGCTGCGCACGATCATCTGAGTCCACGATCATTTTCACTCGTTGAAACAATCATCACAGGGGGCCGAGCAGCCGATGGCAAAGAGCAGGACCGAGGAAGAACCTTTCGAGGAGAAGATCCTCGACGTTGACGTCACCTCCGAAATGGAGGCCAGTTTCCTCGAGTACGCCTACTCCGTCATCTACTCGCGGGCTTTGCCCGATGCCCGGGACGGTCTGAAACCCGTCCAGCGTCGGATCCTCTACTCCATGGACGAGATGGGTATCCGGCCCGAGCGCTCCCACGTAAAATGTGCTCGTGTGGTGGGTCAGGTCATGGGTGTCCTTCACCCCCACGGTGACACGGCCATCTATGACGCCCTGGTGCGCATGGGCCAGCCCTGGGCCGTCCGCCTGCCACTGATCGACGCCCATGGAAACTTCGGATCACTGGACGCCGGGCCTGCCGCCATGCGTTACACGGAATGCCGCATGGCCCCCTCAGCCCGCGCCATGACGGCGGGCCTCGACGAGGACACCGTGGATTTCCGGCCCAACTACGACGGCAAGGAGACCGAGCCCGCCGTCCTCCCGGCTG
>CBDTVQ010000339.1:0-2764 GCA_965364045.1 uncultured Tessaracoccus sp.
CACTGCGGTGGGTGGTGCGTGCGTTGATGCTCACGTAACTCTGCTGGCTCACCCACGCGGTGAGGTCGATGTCGTGGGTGGCGAGATCCTTGACCACACCCACATCGGCGATCCGGGCCGGGAACGGGCCCTGCCGACGTGTCGCGACCTGGATCACACGCCCCAACTGGCCCTCAGCGATCCGCTGACGGGCCTGCTGCAACGCCGGGTTGTAGCGCTCTATATGGCCCACAGCACCCACCAGCCCCGCCTTGTCGAAGGCGTCCACAATCTGATGTGAGCTGTCCAAATCCACCGCGAGGGGCTTCTCGATGATGGCGTTCACACCGGCAGCAGCCAACTTCAACGCCGTCTCCAGATGGAACGCCGTCGGGGTGGCCACCATGCAATAGTCCAGCCCCAACTCCAGCAACTGATCCACAGTGTCAAACACTGGGCGGCCACCGGCCACACCCCACTTGTCGCCGCCGGGATCCATGATGCCCACCAACTCGACACCCTCCAAAGAACCCAACACGCGGGCGTGGTGGCGCCCCATCATGCCGATACCAATCAGGCCAGCCTTCAAATTCGCCATGTCAAACACCCGCCTTCACCAAAGAGTTGACGGCCTCCACGACACGCTCCAAATGCTCACGCGTCAGCGACGGATGCACTGGCAGTGACAGGCATTCCTTGGCCGCGCGTTCGGTTTCCGGTAGATCCACCGGGGACTGGAACGGCTTCAGGCGGTGGTTCGGCACCGGATAGAACATGCCAGAGCCCACGTTGTACTTCTCCTTCAACGCCGCCGAGAAACCATCGCGATCATCGGCGACACGCACCGTGTACTGGTGGAACACATGCACCGCACCCGGCAACGTGGGAGGTGTGACCACACCTTCCAGGTTCGCCGACAGGAACGCTGCATTCTCCTGGCGCTGCCTGGTCCAGGCACCCACCTTGGTGAGCTGCACCCGACCGATGGCGGCATGAATATCGGTCATACGGTTGTTCAAACCAACAACCTCGTTGTGGTACTGCTGCAACATCCCCTGGTTGCGGTACAGCCGCAGGGAACGCTCCACCTCATCATTGGCGGCCGAGACCATCCCACCTTCACCCGAGGTCATGTTCTTCGTCGGATACAGCGAGAACATACCGAAAGCGCCGAACGCACCCACAGGGGTGCCATTCAGGGACGCGCCGTGGGCCTGTGCGGCGTCCTCAAACAGCATCAAGCCATGCTTGTCGGCAATCTTCTGCAGTTCAACCATCCTGGCGGGATGACCGTAGAGATGCACCGGCATGATCGCCCGC
This sequence comes from uncultured Tessaracoccus sp., assembly GCA_965364045.1. Lineage (GTDB taxonomy): Bacteria > Actinomycetota > Actinomycetes > Propionibacteriales > Propionibacteriaceae > Arachnia. The sequence continues at coordinate 1,300 of CBDTVQ010000339.1, forward strand.
GTCCGGTCCGTCACCGCGGCCTCAACCGAGGCAGGGTCCAGGCAGAAGTCATCCGCCGAAATATCGGCGAAGACAGGCGTCGCACCGGTCAGGGCAACCGAGTTCGCTGTTGCAGCAAACGTGAACGACGGCACGATGACCTCATCACCCACACCGATGCCACACGCCAACAGACCCAGGTGAAGACCCGAAGTACCCGAGTTCACAGCCACACAGGCACGCCCCAGCTTGAAATGCTCGGCAAATTCTTCCTCGAAAGCCTTCACCTCAGGACCCTGAGCGATCATGCCCGAGCGCAGAACGCGATCAACAGCCTCTCGCTCCTCGTCGCCGATGATGGGCTTGGCCGGGGGAATGAATTCAGTCACGGGTTGACCTCCACAAGAGTTTCGTTGTCTTCGCTGTACATGGCTCCGGTCTGCGGGCATACCCACTGACCTGCTTCTGCTCCGGGCTCCAGTGGGACGCCAGCGCGTCCCACCCATCGGATACGCCTCGCCGGGACGCCGGCGACGAGTGCAAAATCTGGGACATCCTTGGTGACGACGGCACCGGCGGCCACCATGGCCCAGCGCCCGATCGTGACGGGCGCGATGCAGACTGCACGGGCCCCAATGGATGAGCCAGTGCGGCAGGTCACGCCAATCGCCTCCCAGTCATCACTGCGCTTCAAGTTGCCGTCGGGATCCACGGCACGAGGAAAGTAGTCATTGGTGAACACTGCAGCGGGGCCGACGAAAACGCCGTCCTCAAGCACCGCGGGTTCGTACACAAGCGCATAGTTCTGCAGCTTGCAGTTGTTGCCCATCCGAACACCCGTGCCCACGTAGGCGCCACGGCCCACAATGCAGTTCTCTCCGAGAACTGCCTGCTCACGAACCTGCGCCAGGTGCCAGACGGAGGACCCCTCGCCGATCACGGCGTCAGGGGAGACATCTGCGCTCTCCTGGATGCGAACCATGCATTCTCCTTGGTCGTTGCTTCTCAATCGAGGATCATACAGCCCGGACTCCTCGTCCCACGGACCGGGAAGGGTCATGCCGGGGTGGACGTGACGAGCACGCCCCGTCCGAAATCTGGCGCCGCGCCTTGTCGTCGCGCACTCGAATGAACAGTTGGGCGCCCAGCGGTTAGGCTGGGCAGCTGTGTCTGGGTTCGTCGCATCGTGGGCGATCCGCATCTAGTAGGAGCACTTTGTGAGCAGGTTCACCCCCCTTCGCCTTTTCCTTGTCACGGCGTTGACCGCGACTCTTGCAGTGGTGATGCAACCCACCACACCAGCGGCCGCCGTCGACGTCTACACCACACCCGGCCCGCACTTCGTGAACGGCCGCGAGTGGAACACCACGTGCGGGAAGTACTCCACCACCGTGAATCGGTGCCGGACGGAGATCAAGGCGACGACGGTGACCTTTGAGAACGGCAGCTACGTCCAGAAGACTGGCTTCGTCTTCAACAACCTCAC
>CBDTVQ010000340.1:0-2763 GCA_965364045.1 uncultured Tessaracoccus sp.
GACCGCCTGGACGTTTGAACTGCTGCCACTGGTGATGCTCGGGCTCACGGCTGCTGTGTATCTTTACGGGGTTCATGTCCTGCGCAAGCGGGGAGACAAGTGGCCGGTGCTGCGGACCGTCTACTTCTGTGTTCTCGGGGTGGGTACGCTCGCCATCGCGCTCTTCAGCTTTCTCGGCACCTACGACACGGTGCTGTTCTGGTCCCACATGATCCAGCACATGTTGCTGAACATGATCGCGCCGGTCTTCCTCGTGGCGGGGGCACCCATGACACTGGCGCTCCGGACCCTCCCGAAGGTGCCACGGAAGTGGTTGCTGGCGGTGCTGCACTCGCTGCCTGCGAAGATCGCTCTCTTTCCGCCGCTGACGACGTTCCTCATGATCGCCAGTCCCTTCGCGTTGTACCTGACGGGTTGGTACAACCTCACACTGAACAGCGATTTCGCCCACGACACACTGCACATCTACATGGTGGTGGTCGGATGCCTGTTCTTCTTCCCGTTGCTGGGCGTTGACCCCGTACCCATCAATATGCCGTACCCCATCCGCATCCTCCTGTTCTTCCTGACCATGCCCTTCCATGCCTTCCTGGGCGTCACGATCATGGGCTCCACCCGTCTCATCGCCGAGGACTGGTATCTGGCCTTCGGAAGATCGTGGGGATTGAATCCGTTGGAGGACCAGACCTGGGCGGGGGGCCTGATGTGGGCCACCGGCGACATCACGATGTTCTTCGCGATGTTCACGATCTTCCTCCAGTGGATCCAGGACTCGAAGCGTGAGGCCCGACGCATCGATCGAGCCCTCGACCGCCAGGATGCGCTCGCAGCCAAACGGGCCGCCATGGCCGCGGGGGGCTCGGTTGGATACGATGCGGTGGGGGACAGGGCAACAGCCAGCACTGACCCACACAGCACTGATCCACACAGTACGAAAGCCGGCAGTACCGGCAGAGCCGGTACTGATACCGGAAGCACCGACACCGACACGCTCGGGGATGAGGAACTTCAATGACAGAAGAAGCGGACCGCCTCAGGATTCTCCTGTTCTCTGATGACCGGACCACTCGCGAAGAGGTGCGATTGACACTGGGACGCAAGGTTGCCCGGGATCTGCCGGAGATTGAGGTCTTCGAAGTGGCAACGGGACCCGCACTCCTGCGCACGCTCGATCAGAGCACCAACTACGACCTGATCATTCTCGATGCCGAGGCGCAGCCGCACGGTGGAATGGGGCTCGGTCACCAGATCAAGGACGAGTACGCCAACTGCCCGCCGGTGATGCTGCTGGTGGCCCGACTGGCCGACGCCTGGCTGGCCACATGGTCCCGCGCCGAGGCCATCTCCCCGTTCCCGGTGGATCCCCTTCAGTTCCCCGAACAGGTGGCGGAACTGCTGCGTCGCTCGGTGCCGGCCAAGTGAGCTTCACCTGGCCCGATATCCTTTCCGGGCTGGTGCGGCGTGAGGGCCTGGAGTCCGAGGCCGCCGAATGGGCGCTCAACGAAATCTTCGCCGGGCGGGCCAACGAGGTGAACCTCGCGGCACTGCTCATCGCGCTGAGAGCGAAGGGGGAGACCGAGGACGAGATCACCGGCCTCTCCAACGCCATGCTCAGCAACTGTCTGCCCATCACCCTCGATCCAGAAGCCGTGGATGTGGTGGGCACGGGTGGGGACCGGGCCAACACCGTGAACATCTCCACCATGGCCGCGCTCGTCGCCGCATCCGCCGGGGCCCGCGTCATCAAGCATGGCAGCCGTGCAGCGTCCTCCATGGCCGGAACGGCCGACACCCTGGAGGCGCTCGGTGTCAACATCTCACTGGATCCGGCCCTGCAGGCGGAGGTGCTGCGCGAGACGGGCATCGTTTTCCTCTTCGCGCAGCAGTACCACCCGGCCATGAGGTTCGTCGGTCCGGTACGCAAGCAGCTTGCGATCCAGACCACATTCAACTTCCTGGGGCCTTTGTCCAACCCCGCTCAGCCCCGGGCCATGGCACTGGGCGTTGCCGATGACGACATCGCCCCGGTGGTGGCGAGAGTCCTGGCCGGCAGGGGGGTGCGCGGCATGGTGTTCCGCGGTTTTGACGGGCTCGATGAGTTGACCACCACCTCGGCCTCCGACGTCTGGATCATTTCGGACTCCCGGGTGCACCGCACCACACTCAACCCCCTCGAGTTGGGGCTGGAGGCGGCCTCACCTGCTGATCTGACCGGTGGTGACGCCGCTCACAACGCCACGGTGGTGGAGGAGATGGTGGCGGGAAAGACTGGTCCGATCCGGGACATCGTGGTGCTCAATGCGGCGGCTGCCCTGTTGTCCTTCCGCGGCGTCAGCGCCGTCGTGCCCCTGGTGGAGCAGATGCTGGAGGCCAAGCAGGACGTGGAAGCGGCACTGGACACCGGTGCGTCGGCCTCCACTCTCGAGCGGTGGGTGGAGATCACCAACCGGTGATGGTGACCGCAAGGATCGGACCCAACCACAGAGCGGGGCCGTAGGCGAAATACCCCGGTCCCCTCCGGTGGCGTCGGAGGGCGGCATGAACGATGCCCCACACCGCCCCGGCGAGCGTCCCGCAGAGCAGCGCCATCAGCCACCCGTCCAGACCTCTGAGCGCTCCCATGGCGCCGACGATCGCGGCCAGGCGCACATCTCCGTATCCAAAGGATGTGCTGTAGCGCCACACGAGGTGAAAGAGCGCAAAGGCGGCCAGACCCCCGGCCAGCGCTGCCAGCGACGTCTGCCAGTCGTAAAGCGCAAGACC
>CBDTVQ010000341.1:0-2760 GCA_965364045.1 uncultured Tessaracoccus sp.
AGGCCCGACGCCTGCCCATCCGCAAGGTGGACATCCTGACGGAGGAAGAGGGCACCCAGCACCCAAAGCGGGTTGAGCGCTTCATGGCCGAGCTCAAGACGGGGCTTGACCGCCCCACCGCCATCTGCGGGCACCGTCCCGTGCTGCCCGCGATGTATGAGGGTCTCGGCATGGACCCCAGGCACATGGTGGTGGCCGAGGCCGTCGCGCTGCACCTTGACGCCGACGGAACACTGATCCGCTCTGAGATCTTCAAACCGAAGATCTGACTCCCCCTACAACAGGGCTGTTCATCGGTTGTTCACCTGAGCTGCCACCATCAGGTCACCTTGGCTGCCTACCGTCAGAGCCGTGCCTCCCTTGCGCTGCAGTCAAAACGCCCCTCGCGGCCGATGGCTGATGCTGTCGGTTGTGTGCACCAGCCTCGCCCTGACGTCCTGCGCCCTCAACGAGATCGCGGACGAGTCCACGGGCACAGGCACAGCGCGGGGATACCTGAACGGCATGGGCGCATCGTCGATGTCCGTGGCCCAGGAGAATTGGATCGCGGGATTCCAGACCGAGAACCCGCTCGCCACCGTGATCTATGCCCCAGAAGGCTCTGGCGCCGGGCGCGACGCCTTCATGGGCGGGGGCGCCGACTTTGCCGGCTCTGACAGGGCTTTCCATCTGGAGGAGAACGTGTCGGGCGCGTTCGCCGGGTGCGCTGATGGGTCCACTGCTCTGGATCTCCCGGTGTACATCTCCCCAATCGCCGTCGCCTTCAACGTCGAGGGCGTCGCGAATCTCAACCTGACACCCGAGGTGTTGGCGGCCATCTTCATCGGCGAGATCACCACGTGGTCCGACGACAGAATCACCGCGTTGAATCCCGAGGCCGCCCTGCCAGACCTCCAGGTCACTGCTGTGCATCGTTCGGACAACTCCGGGACCACCGAGAACTTCACGGCCTATCTACACAACGCCGCGGGCGACGTATGGACGGCCGAGCCCGACGGCGCCTGGCCCAGGGAGAGTGGAGAGGCAGCCAAGGGCACCTCCGGCGTCATCTCCGCCGTGCGCGACGGCGTGGGGACCATCGGCTACGTCGACGCCTCCCAGGCCGGCGACGCCGCTCTGGCCCTCATTGGACGCGACGGCAGCTTCGAGGCCCCCACTGCGGAGGCTGCGGCCCGCGCCGTCGAAGCATCACCCGTGGAGGCGGGACGCTCCACGCATGACCTGGCTCTCGCCCTGGACCCCGATGCGCCCGGCTATCCCATCGTGCTCATCTCCTACGCACTGGCGTGCCAGCAGTACGAGAATCCCGCCTCCAGCGAGCTGGTCCGGGACTACCTGGGATGGGTGGCCTCCGAGGACGGCCAGCGCTCAGCCGCTGCAAAAGCGGGCGCTGCGCCACTTTCCGAGGGACTGCGCACAAGGGTCCTCGAGGCCATCGAATCGATCAGGTGAGGGGGACTCCACCGATGATCAAAGGTTCCATCGCACCAGGGCCGACACACAGTCTGCACCGCAGCGCAAAACGCTTCGGGGACAGCCTCTTCAAAGGACTATCAACCGGCTCCGGTATCGCCATACTGGCGCTGCTGGCTGCCGTGGCCGCATTCCTCGTGGGCATGTCCATTCCTGCCCTCACAGCAGATGCCGCCGATCTACCCTTCGGTGAGTTCTGGTCCTACGTGGCCCCCTACGCCTTCGGAACCGTCTGGGCCGCAACACTGGCCATGTTGTTGGCAGTTCCGTTGTCCATCGGCATCGCGCTGTTCCTCACGCACTATGCACCCAAGCGCGTACGGCAGGTGTTTGGCTACATCATCGATCTCCTGGCCGCCGTGCCGTCGGTTGTCTTCGGCCTCTGGGGCATCAACGTGCTGGCTCCCCTGATGCGTCCACTCTACGTCTGGCTGCACGACAACCTCGGCTGGATCCCGTTCTTCGCAGGGCCTGTCTCCGGCACCGGCCGGACCATCCTCACCGTGGCCGTCGTGCTCGCCGTGATGGTGCTGCCCATCATCACTGCCATGTGTCGCGAGGTGTTCAGCCAAACGCCCCGGCTGCACGAAGAGGCCGCACTTGCGCTGGGCGCGACCCGCTGGGAGATGATCCGCACTGCCGTCCTCCCCTACGGGATGCCCGGCATCGTCTCCGGCTGCATGCTCGGCCTCGGTCGTGCCCTCGGAGAAACGATGGCCGTGGCCATGGTGCTCTCCCCCGCGGCAGTCATCAACATCAACCTCATCACCTCCAGCAACCCCAACACCATCGCCTCCAACATCGCACTGTCCTTCCCGGAGGCGTACCAGTTGGGCGTCAACCAGCTCATCGCGACCGGGCTCGTCCTGTTTGTCATCACTCTGGTCGTCAACGTGAGCGCCCGCTGGGTGATTGCGCGACGCGCAGAGTTCTCGGGAGCAAACTGATGCCTGCCTCTCTTCCCACCCTGCGCACACCCATCAATCCGCTCACCGCGGGCCAACTCCCCCGCTTCACCCAACCGGCGCTTCTCATCGTGGCTGTTGTGCTGTCGGCAGCGGCGCTCTCGTTGGTGGGAATTGGGAGCATCGGCGCCGTCGTCGTCACGGGGGCACTGCTCTTCCTGCTCTCGAGCTTCGTCCTCTCCGCCAGCGTCGAGGGGGCTCGTCGTGCAAAGGACCGTCTCGCCGCGCACACCGTGACGGGATTCTTCCTGTTGGCACTGACACCGCTAATCTCCCTGGCGTGGGAGGCACTGGCCAACGGCATCGCCCGCTTCGATTTCCA
>CBDTVQ010000342.1:0-2753 GCA_965364045.1 uncultured Tessaracoccus sp.
GGTCAGCTGTTCCAGTATTTCGTCGGTGGGCTGTTGCTCGGTGGCGTCGGCGTCATCATCGTCTACCTCGGCTTCCGGCGTTTCCGACGTTGGCAGCGCGACCAAAGGCGATAAAAGGGGCGGCACCTACCGCGTCGCTCCGAGAGCCGCACGCTCGACATCTTTTGCATCGGCCTTCGCCACGACGTGTTCCGGTCGCGGACCCCCTTGCGGATCCAGTCGCGAGGCTGGTGCATCTCCGATGACAATCCTGGCCTCGACGTCGCTGCAGGGGCACTCGAGGGAATGCTCGCCATCGACCACCACCCCTCGGAGGACTACCTCGCCACCTACGCCGCCCAGGCCGCAGCACGCGCGGACCTCACAGCACTCACACTGCGGGAGGGCCAGGACCAGATTGCAGAGCTGATGGTGGTGGGCACAGTTCTCGGCGATCCCCTGTTCGCAGGGCTGCGTCGCCTTGCACAACAGGACGCCACCAACGACATCTTCCCCGCCATCCCGCCCGAGGAGCCCCAACCATGAACACCAAACCCATCCACATTGTTCTCGGCGGCAACGGCGTCGCCGGACGGGAAACAGTCCGCGCCCTCGTCGACCGCGGGATCGAACCCCTTTCGCTGGGGCGTACCCCCTCCCACACCCCAGGGGCACGATCGGTCATCGCTGATCTTCTCAGCCCCGGCGCCGTCACGGCTGCACTTGCCGGCGCCGACGTCGCGTACCTCACCGCTGGCCTACCGTACTCAGCTGGCGATTGGGAGGCGATGTGGCTCAAGATGCTCGAAAACACCATCAACGCTTGCATCGAGCATGGCTCGCTGCTGGTCTACCTCGACAACGTGTACGCCTACGGCCGAGTCGAAGGACCCATGACCGAGAGCACCCCGATTCGCCCCGCCAGCCGCAAGGGGCGCGTCCGTGCCGATGCACTCGAAATGCTGGATGAGGCCCACTCACGTGGACTCGTCCACACCATCGGACGCAGCGCGGACTTCTACGGACCGGGCGCAACAACGAGCGTGGTCAACAGCTTCATCGTGGACAGGATCTTGACAGGGAAGAAGCCAACGTGGTTCTTTGACTCCACCCAGCCCCACTCGCTGACCTACACGCCCGACGTCGGCGATGGGTTGGCGATCCTCGGCACGGACCCGAGGTCCAGGGGGCACGTGTGGCACCTGCCCACCGCGGCTCCCGCGCTCACTGGCGAGCAATACATGGCCATCGCCGCCAACGGCACCGGCTCCATCCAGACGATGAGCACGATGACCATGAGGATCGGGGCGCTGTTCAACAAGTCTGCACGCGAAACACTCGAGATGGCCTACCAGTACACGGCGCCCTACGATTTCGACTCCAGCAAGTTCGAAACGACCTTCGGTGTTCATGCGACACCCTACAAAGAGGGCTTGGGCACCACCTTGCAGGCGTCCCGGAGCGTGTGAATGACTGGCGCGGTTCGGCGATCGGGTCTCGGCTGACCCGGTCTGCGGCCCCCAACTTCGCGAGGCGAGACCGGAAGTTCGGAAACGCCTACGTGCCGTCCTTCTCCCGGTGACTGCAACCGGGCCAACAGCAGGGGCGCCGCTTCCCCTCCGCCAGATTCTCCTGCGCCTGCGTGATGCGCTTCAGCCTGGTCTCGTCGCGCTTGGCGTCCTCAACCCAGCAGATCCACTCGTTGCGGGCGAGCGGCGTGATGTCCTTCCACGCATTCAGGACCGAGGCCTCGACGACCAAAGCCGCACGAAAATCGGTCGGCAAGGTATGCACCGTGCCCATTGGAACCCCTGCGTCACCCATGGTGAAATATTAGCCCTGCAGACAGGTTCTGGACCGAAATCCAGTTCTCGACGCTGCTGCGATTCCCGCGCAGGTCTGGAAAGACACCCTCATCGGGTTGTACGAAGCGACACCGCCGCTCAAAACGGAACCATCAACACCCCCACCCTCATCATCAGCGGCGACAGCGATGATCTGCTGGGCACCGCACACCAGAATCTGGTTGCGTCGATCCCCCATGCGCGCGGCATTGTCTACGAGAACACCGGCCATTTGGTCCTGTGGGAACAACCGGAGCGCATCGCCGCTGACGTTGTCTGCTTCATCGACAGCCTCGATCACGGCCGCTTTCTCATCGTTGAGGATCAGCCAGTTGCTGGAGATGCTGAATGAAGTCTGTTTGGAATTCACCCAGGGCCGAGAAGAAGATGCGGTCCGCCTCCTCCACGTTCCGGTTGGCGCGATTCACCAGACCGATCCCTTCCTCGGTGGGATTCAGGGCGAACGCACGGTTGTCACTCGGATGGGGGGAGCGAATAACGAGTCCCTTGCCCTCGAGCGCCCGAAGCACCTGCGAGGTCATCATGACGTCGGTCTTCGCCTGATTGGCGAGGTCTCGCTGAGTGACCGGCACAGATCGATCCATCCAGGTCAGTGAGGCCAGCAGCACGAACTGCACATGCGTGAGCCCCGAAGGCCCCAACGCCTCGCGGACAGCACGCTGCCACGCATTGGAGACGTGCCACAACAACAGGCCAGGGCTTCCTGCGGGGTCAGGATGGGCACTACGGAGATCGCTGGTCACAGTCCCATTCTCGCTCAGGTCGACGAATGACTTCGTAGCCATGGGCCGAGGCACCCAGACCAGCACCCCTTCATGGCTGATCCAGGTACCGGAGCAGCCCTTCGACGCTCGAACGCGCAGAATCGGCCATTTCTGGCCCCATCAGGCGGGCCCAGACCCGAGACAG
>CBDTVQ010000343.1:0-2748 GCA_965364045.1 uncultured Tessaracoccus sp.
CCGTCGCCAAAGCCAGCGGTGACGAGAAGGTGGCACTGTTGGCGACCACCAAGCAGCTCTCGACCGACGTCAAGACAGCCCAGGCTGCCGCAGACGTCGCCGATGCCGGCTTCGACGCCCTGATGCGCCAGCTGGGCAACCTGGTGGCTGACGGAGTCCCCGAGGGTGGTGAGGACGAAGGCATCGTGCTGGAGACTGTTGGAACGCCGCGCGATTTCGCCACCGAGGGCTTTGTCCCCAAGGACCACCTCGAGCTGGGTGAATCGCTCGGTGCCATTGACATGGAGCGTGGGACGAAGATCTCCGGATCCAGGTTCTACGTCCTGACCGGTGTGGGGGCCATGTTGGAGCTGGCCCTGCTCAACCTGTCCATGGCCAAGGCGATGGAGTGGGGCTTCACACCCATGATCCCGCCGGCGCTTGTGAAGCCGTCCGCCATGGAGGGGACCGGATTCCTGGGGCAGGCAGCCCAGGACGTCTATCACCTGCCGGCGGATGACCTGTACCTCGTGGGCACGTCGGAGGTGGCGCTGGCTGCCTACCATTCGGACGAGATCCTGGAGGCTGCGACGCTGCCCCGGCAGTACGTCGCCTACAGCCCGTGCTTCCGCCGGGAGGCCGGATCCCATGGCCGTGACACCCGCGGGATCTTCCGTGTCCATTGGTTCGACAAGGTGGAGATGTTCGTCCACTGCCGACCCGAGGACGCCGAGGTGTGGCACGACAAGCTGCTGGGGTTCGAGAAGGAGTTCCTGACGGCACTGGAGATCCCTTTCCAGGTGCTCGATGTGGCATCGGGAGACCTGGGGCTGTCGGCGGCCCGCAAGTTCGACTGCTACGCCTGGCTGCCCACTCAGGACCGCTACCGCGAGGTGACCTCGGCGTCGAACTGCACCCAGTTCCAGGCCCGCAGGTTGGGCATTCGGTATCGCGGCGAGGACGGCACCGAGCCCGTCGCCACCCTGAACGGAACCCTGGTTGCGATGACGCGCACCATCATCATGCTGCTGGAGAACCATCAGCAGGCCGACGGCTCCGTCGCGATCCCGGAGGCTTTGCGGCCCTACTTGGGGGGCCGTGAGTTCCTGGTGCCCACCGCATGACGCGCCCCGGGACGGATGCCACGCCGAGGATGCAGGGACGCAATGGTAAGCAGCCCCCACCGGGTTCCTTCGTGCCCAAACTGGTGGCCCTCGACGTGGACGGCACTCTCGTGGACGGCGACGGGGTGATGCGCCAGGACGTCCGTGAGGCTGTCGCCCGCATCGTCGCAGCCGGCGTTCCGGTGGTCATCTCCACCGGTCGGGGCTGGACCTCCACTGACATCATCATCGACGAGTTGCAGCTGCCGCACGGGTGGGCCGTTACGGCCAATGGCGCCATGCTCGTGACGTATCCACCGCTGAAGATCGAATCCGAAGTCAGGTTTGACCCAGCAGACAGCATCACCAAGGTTTCGCAGGCTGCGCCGGGCGCGATCATCGGTGTACAGGAAGGGCTGACCTGGCGTGTGACGCGTCCTTTCCCTGAGGGTGAGCTGCATGGCGAGGTGCGAATCGAGTCCTTGGAGGAGTTGTCGTCGCGCCCGGTCTCGCGCATCGTTGTTCGTGATCCGGGAAGTTCGGAGGCATCCTTCAACGGGATGGCGCATTCGCTCGGATTGCATGAGGTGGCGTACTTCATCGGATGGTCCGCCTGGCTGGACATCGCGCCGAAGGGCATCGACAAGGCTCATGGCTTACAGCGCGTGGTGGACGAACTGGGGCTCAGTGCCGCGGATGTCCTCGCGCTGGGTGATGGTGGCAACGACATCGAAATGCTGGAATGGGCGGGGCGAGGAGTGGCCATTGGTGACGCGGCAGAGAACGTTCGTGCCGTTGCAGACCATGTGACGGGTCGATTCGACGACGGCGGTACCGCCGAGGAACTCAGCCGCTGGTTCTGACCGGTCCGACAGACAAGCGCCGTCGCCCCCTTGGAACGCGCGATCTGTTCAACAACATAGGGTGCCCACGAAATGATTCGTGGGCACCCTGCGTGCGTTGGGAGGCGGGGTTCAAGCAGCAATCACGCGACGGCGTGGGTCTGCCTTCACCTCGTCGGCGGCGCGCATCACCTGATCTGGCGTGGGTCGCACCTTCCGGGGGGCGGGCGCCAGGCCGTCACGCTCAATTCGGCGGAGGTGACGCTTGATGGTGGAAACGGAACATCCAACGCGTGCTGCGATGGCGCTCAGTGGCTCATTGGGGTTGGCAACTCGGAGCCGGTGGATCTCGTTGCGATCAAACTGGCGACCGGAGTTGACACCTGCGTAGGCGTCAAAATCATCATCGTGGACCACGACGCCGAGCCGATTGCGGATTTCCTGACGCTGACGCTTCGTGGTGCCTGCGACGAAGCCGCTCACGTCGAACTTGGTGATGGCGTTGGTGAGGCACTGGGCCTGAATGGGGCAGCCGGCGCACATTTTCTCAGCCTGGGCGCGCAGCATGGCCTGTTCGCGACGGCTCGAGTGTTTGCCCGCGGGCTGGGTGTCATCGAGCAGTGGGTTGAGGAACACGTTGGCGTACGTCATGCACGGCGTCTGTGTCTCGTTGGTAGGCACGTGATCGTTCCTTTCTCTGGCGATGGCACGCGGTTGTTTGGGGTCTGTTTCCATTGCGTCTTTCATTCTGCCGGAGATAGTGCTTGGTGAATAGACCCTTAAGTATGAGTTTTACCCGTATTGTCTGGGTACCCATTACCCAC
>CBDTVQ010000344.1:0-2721 GCA_965364045.1 uncultured Tessaracoccus sp.
GAGTCCCGGTCGTCGAGTGCTCCGGCAACCACCTCGACGCCTCGGGCCGCAAGCCGACGCGCCGCATCAGAGGCGGGGTCGCGAACCAGTGCACGCACTGGGGCATTCTCGACCAGGAGCGCGTCGACGACAGCGCGCCCCTGTCCGCCCGTCGCGCCCAGCACCAGGAATCGTTGCATTGCTGTTGTCATGGCAAGTCCTTCCGTGGATCAAACGTTCATTGTCTGACTGGCGCTGGGGCGGATCGGTGTCTTCGCCCGCAGCGACCTTCGTGCGATCGACTGTAGTCGTGCGCCCCATCCGTCAGATGCCGCTGGCCTGGCGCAGTAGCCGGTCGAAGGGGGTCGGTGCGGCGAACTCGTCCTCGACCGTGCGGCGGGCGGTTCCAGTGCTGGTGAGAGAGGGTGCCTTGCCCATGAGTGCAGCCAGTTCACCTGCGGCCCGTGCGGCCCGGCGGTGGAGGCCGTCGTCGCCGAAGTCGTCGGTGGCCGCGAACACAGCGGTGGGCACCACGACGGCGTGCAGGTAGGAGAACAGGGGACGCAGTGCGTGGTCGAGCACGAGCGAGTGCCGGGCGGTCCCCGCCGTGGCGGCCACCAGAACGGGCTTGCCGTCCAGCAGCCCCTCTTCGAGCACGTCGAAGAACGTCTTGAACAAGCCGGAGTACGACGCGGCGAAGACAGGGGTCACGGCGATGATGCCGTCTGCGCGGCGTATCGCCTCGATTGCCTCACCGAGCTTCACTCCCGGGAATCCCGTGAGCATGTGGTCGGTGAGCTGGTGGGCGAGGTCGCGGAGCTCGATCGTGGTGACCTGCACCTCCCCGAGCGCCTCGGCGGTGGCGGAGGTGAGGGTATCGGCCAGGAGTCGGGTTGATGAGGGAGTGGACAGGCCGGCGGAAACGACGACGAGCGATGTCATGCGGATACCTCGGCTGTATCTTCGGCGCGGTGTCCGGTCGCCGCGTCTGCGGCGGCGTAGACCGTGGAGTCCTTGGCTCCCCCTGCCCTGGCAACCATGGAAGCGTGGGTCGGCGCGTCCGGGATGTGGGCGGGACGGCCCTCGGCGAAGCCCTTGCGCATCTCGGGCAGGATCTCGCCCAGCAGGTCCAATTGCTCCAGCACCGTCTTGAGTGGCAGGCCGGCGTGGTCGAGTAGGAACAGTTGGCGTTGGTAGTCGCCGGCGTAGTCGCGGAACGACAGGGTCCGCTCCAGCACCTGCTGGGGCGAGCCGACGGTCAGCGGGGTGGCTTCCGTGAAGTCCTCCAGCGACGGACCGTGCCCGTAGACCGGGGCGTTGTCGAAGTAGGGACGGAAGTCGTTCCAGGCATCCTGGCTGTTCTTGCGCATGAAGAACTGGCCGCCCAGGCCGACGATCGCGGTGTCCGCGGGGCCGTGGCCGTGTGCCTCCCACCGCTCACGGTAGAGGCGGATCATCTGCTCGGCGTGGCTGGAGGGCCAAAAGATGTGGTTGTGGAAGTAGCCGTCACCGTAGAACGCGGCCTGCTCGGCGATCTCGGGGCTGCGGATGGAACCGTGCCACACGAAGGGAGGCACCCCATCCAGCGGGCGCGGCGTGGAGGTGAATCCCTGCAGTGGGGTGCGGAACCGGCCCTTCCAGTTGACAACATCCTCACGCCACAGTTGGTGCAGGAGGGCGTAGTTCTCGATCGCCAGGTTGATGCCCTGACGGATGTCTTTGCCGAACCACGGGTAGACCGGCCCGGTGTTGCCGCGACCCATCATCAGGTCGACGCGGCCACCCGAGAGGTGCTGCAGTTTCGCGTAGTTCTCCGCGATCAGGACGGGGTCCGTGGTGGTGATCAGCGTGGTGGCGGTCGAGAGGATGATCCTCTTCGTCTGCGCACCGATCCACGCCAGCGTCGTCGTCGGGGCCGACGCAATGAAGGGAGGGTTGTGGTGCTCACCCGTCGCGAACACGTCGAGGCCGATGTCCTCGGCCTTCTTCGCGATCTCGACGGTGGCCTGGATGCGCTCGAACTCCGTGGGGGTGCGGCCTGTGGTGGGGTCGGTGGTGACGTCGCCGACGCTGAAGATGCCGATCTGCATGGTGGGCCTCCGGAAAGATGGTGTATCAACCGCCACCACAGTGTGTGTTGGTGACGTGTCACCTACTTTAGTCCAAATGTGGATGACGTGTCAATTATCTCCCGTGAGGGTGTCCCGGCGTGCAGCGGCCGGGTTCCGCCTCGAGCGGGCTCCGGGGTCCTTGTGCTTGGGTGATGTGTCACGAGGTTCCGCGGGATTTCTACGTGACATGTCAACTATGTGCGCTAGGGTGGGGCTATGAATTCCACCACCCCATGGCTCTCCGACGCCGAGCAGCGCGCCTGGCGCAGCTGGCTGTCCGTCAACGCCCAGCTCCCGGCGGTCCTGCACCGGCAACTGCAACGCGACTCGGGCTTGTCCCTGCAGGACTTCGAGGTTCTCGTCCACCTCACCGAGACCACGGAGCACCGCTCCAGGGTTGCTGACCTGGCCCAGGCCCTGCAATGGGAGCGCAGCCGACTGTCCCACCACATCAAGCGTATGGAAACCCGTGGGCTGGTACTGCGCGAGGAATGCGTCGAGGATGGCCGCGGCGCCTATGTGGTCCTGACGGAAGCGGGACTGGCAGCCATCGAGCACGCGGCACCCGGTCATGCGCAGACCGTGAAGGAGTTCGTGTTTGATCCCCTCACCAAACGAGAACTCGACGGCT
>CBDTVQ010000345.1:0-2709 GCA_965364045.1 uncultured Tessaracoccus sp.
CTCGCGGCTGACCCTTGTAGAAAAGTATGACATCCCGGGAGACTCGCAGGTGT
Organism: uncultured Tessaracoccus sp.; assembly: GCA_965364045.1. GTDB lineage: Bacteria > Actinomycetota > Actinomycetes > Propionibacteriales > Propionibacteriaceae > Arachnia. The sequence goes on from CBDTVQ010000345.1 coordinate 54, forward strand.
CCACGGCGGTGGTGCAGAGCGGGGGGAACGAGTTGGTGTTCCTCTTCGACGTGGAGGTGGATCTGGAAGGCCCGTTGAAGGACTCGGACGTCGTGGACATGATGGTCGCACGACCAATCAGCCCCAACCTCACCTACGACGGTTGCTGAACGAGCAGTCTGACCAGGGAGCGCAATGACGGTCGAAATCACAATGATCCCGACCGTCGCGCAACTTGAACAGGGCGGCAAAATCCGACTCGGAGGAAGACTGACTCGCCTGTCGTCCGTTTGGCTTGATTCATAGAGATTGCCGCGGAACCGGCCTACTGTGAGATCACAACTCAATGAGGAGGATCAATGAAGATTTTTCGCAGGCTGTTGGCAGCCTCCGCAGCTGTCATCGTCGCGATGGCTTCTGGCGTTCTGGTCGCTCATGGCGACTCCACTCCGTCGATCTACACCACACCGGGCGGCCACATTGCCAATGGCAGGCAGTGGAACACGACGTGTGAGAAGTACTCATCCAACGTGGTGCGGTGCAGCACCAACATCTGGGCCACGACGGTGACCTATGCCAACGGCCGCTACGTACCAAGGACGGGGTGGACGTTCAACAACTTGTCCTATCTGCCATCGCCGCGCGCTTCCTGGGCCACCAACAACTTGGGCAGGACCAACCCGGCCTGGACCAGTGCAGGTCGTCAGTGGCGCACAGAGTGTGACACGGCGGCCACCGGTCGGGGCGGATGCCGCTCGTACATGCTGGTGAAAACCGTGGCTGCGGTGAACACCCGCTCAGGGACCACCTACGTGAACAAGGATGCGTGGGTGTTCAACAACCTGGTGCTGTTCTCGTCATCGAGCGTCCCTGCCGTGGCAACCATCCCTGCTTGGATCATCGACTCTCCCGGGCAGTGGCTTGAGCCACAGGGTCTGCGATGGGGTCCGATCCGGGTGGGCACTGATGGCAAGGATCTTGCTCGGCTTGGCTATGTACACAGGATCAATCCCGATGGATGCGCACGCTGGGATCCTTCGCAGTCCCTGCAAAACCGGGGGTTGTGGACGGAATTCTCTGGGGACGATCAATCCGAAAGTTTGCACTTCGTCACCGTGGATACGCCTTTCATCCCCACCAAGGCCGGTGCCAGGGTTGGGATGACGGTGGGTCAGGCCAAGGCCCTCCACGGGGCGGCCTTCAATGTGGTTCCGAAGGAGAACTTCGGAGAGACGCAATACTTCGGGTCGGTTCGTGAAGGAGTTTACGAGTTGCAGTTCCGTGTTGCGGGGGAGGAAGCCTATGCTCCGGGGCGACCTCTCGTGGATGGCGACGTCATTGCAGAGATCTTTGCGCAGCGCTACACGGATGATGCCTCGTGGGAAGGCTGCTGAACCCTGAACAACTTCACCGACGAGGGGCGGTGGACCTCCACCGCCCCTCGTCGTCTGTCCTGATCAGACGAGTTCGATCCCGCTGCCATCTTCCTTGGAGTCAAAACGCACAGTTTCGCCATCGTGAATGTCGCCGGCGAGCAAGCCGCGAGCCAGTGCATCCTCGATTGTCGTCTGCACCAGGCGACGCAATGGCCTGGCACCGTAGATGGGATCGAAGCCCGTTGATCCCAGCCACTGCTCGGCGGTCTCGGATACCTCAACGGTGATCCGACGCGAGGCCAGACGGCGATTGAGCCGGCCCAGTTGGATCTCGACTATCCGGCCAAGTTCCTCCCTGGTCAAAGGGTCAAACAGGACGATGTCATCGAGCCGGTTCAGGAACTCCGGACGGAATGCCTTGCGCACAGCCGCCATGACGGCGTTGCGGGTGGCTTCGGGATCCAGCATGCCGTCGGCCATGAACTGCGACCCCAGGTTGGACGTCATGATGAGGATGGTGTTGCGGAAGTCCACCGTGCGGCCCTGGCCGTCTGTCAGGCGGCCGTCGTCGAGCACCTGCAACAGGATGTTGAACAGGTCCGGGTGCGCCTTCTCCACCTCATCGAGCAGGATCACGGAGTATGGCCGGCGACGCACTGCTTCGGTGAGCTGACCGCCCTCCTCGTAGCCCACATAGCCGGGAGGGGCGCCGACGAGACGAGCGACGGAGTGCTTCTCCGAGTACTCGCTCATGTCGATGCGCACCAAGGCGCTTTCGTCGTCGAACAGGAAGTCCGCGAGCGACTTGGCTAGTTCCGTCTTGCCGACACCCGTGGGCCCCAGGAACAGGAACGAACCGGTGGGGCGGTTGGGATCCGAGATGCCGGCACGGGATCGACGTACTGCGTCGGCCACGGTTGTGACGGCAGCACGCTGTCCGATGAGGCGGGCACCGATCCGGTCCTCCATCTCCAGCAGCTTCTCCGATTCCCCCTGCAGCATCCGACCCACGGGGATGCCCGTCCAGGCGGCCACCACTTCGGCGATGTCGGTCTCGGAGACCTCCTCGGAAACCATCGATGGGGTGCTGTCGTGCTCTTCGGCCTCGGCCAACTCGCGTTGGGCGGCGGGGATGTCTCCATAGAGGATCTGCGAGGCGTGGGTCAGGTCTCCGGAGCGCTGGGCCTTGTCGGCCTCCATGCGCAGATGATCGATCTGCTCCTTGATGTCGCCGACCCTGTTGAGGCCGGCCTTCTCCGCTTCCCAGCGGGTCTCCAGCCCCCGCAGCGACTCCTGCGCGT
>CBDTVQ010000346.1:0-2705 GCA_965364045.1 uncultured Tessaracoccus sp.
ATGGGGCGGTCACGCTCGTCGGCTCCTGCCACGACGGGGAGCCAGGTTTCGTCGACCTGTTCCGGCCGGAGCAGATCCACCAGATCGGAGACCTCGCCCTCAATCCAGGTCTGCATGGAGCCCTCGCCCGCTGGTCCGTCATGCCACAGGGTCCTGGGTACGACGCCGAAACCCAGGACCTCGCTGAGGTCATGTGCCGCCACTTCACGACGGCTCAGGGTGCCGTGGGGAAAGTCCCAGAGTGGGGCTTCACCGGCCACAGGCTTGTAGACCCACAGCACCTCCGCCTCGTCCCGCGTGAGGAACGTGGCGTTGGACGCTTCGGTCAGGCGGCCAACCACCTGCAGATCACCCTGCGGCTCGATCGCCGCCATCAGAAGAGATCTGTGCGGTAGCCGTTCGACCGTGGGCAGATGTGCCCACCGGCATCGATCGGCTGGGCACAGAACGGGCAGGCGGGTCTGCCGGAGGAGACAATCAGTTCAGTGCGCAGTGCGAACTCGCGCGCCATCCGGGGCGAGAGCCAGATCTGCATCAGGACGTTGTCCTCGTCATCGTCCTTCTCCTCACCCAGGTCTGTGGAGAAGAGTTCGAGCTGAATGGCGGAGCGTCCCGAATCCCAGGCAAGGCCGATGGCTCCGACGCGGAACTCCACGTCCATCGGTGCATCGAGAGGGCCCATGTCGCTGGGGAAGGTGAGTCCGCCGTCGGACTGGCCGAGCGATTCCAACTGGTCGAGGATCTCCCCCATGCGCCGGCCCAGCACCTGGACCTGCTGCTTCTCAATGGCCACGGACGCCAGCGATGCGCCTTGCGACACCTGAATGATGAACAACCGATTTCCGGGCTCGCCGATTGTGCCGACGACGCAGCGGTCCGGGCGCGGGAACTCGAGCAACATGTCACCAGCCTATTGCGTCGGAGAAGCGGCTTCAGTCTGCGAGACGTCCCCACCGCCGACGGTGGGTGCAGCAGGGGCGGCCAGCAGTGCGGCCACATCGCTGTTGGCGTTCATGCAGACGATGAAGGGACGCTCATGGCCGTAGTTGATGATGCTGACGGAGGCCGGTGCCACGTTGAGTCGCTGGAAGTCATCGAAGTCCTGTGCCAGGGCGTCGGAGAGGATCGATTTGATGACGTCACCATGACTGATCACCACCACCGTGCCACCTTCACAGTGACGTGCCCGGATGGTCGCGATGGCAGCGACGGCGCGGGCGCGCATGTCCAGCATGGCCTCGCCGTCCGGGAAGGAGACCGCTGACGGCTCCTTCTGAATGGTGGACCACAGTGGTTCCGCGGCCAGCTCCATGAGCTTGCGGTTGGTCCAGGAGCCGTAGTCACATTCGTCCAGTCCGGGCAGCACCTCGGCATCGGGCTGACCCAACAGGGTTGCCGTCTGCTGGCAGCGGAGGCTCGGTGAGCGGTAGCTGGCGGTGATGGCTGCACCGGCCAGGAGATCCCCGAGACGGTAGGCCTGCTCCCGCCCGACGTCGTCGAGTTCCACACCCTCAGCCCGTCCCGCGAGGACGCCGTCGGCATTGGCGGTGGAGCGGCCATGACGAATCAGTACAACAGTGGTCATGGAACACAACGCTAACCGGTCTACAGTGTGGGCTGGCCTGTCGCTGAGACGAAGGATGTTCATTATGGGTTGGCTGGACGCGATCGTGCTCGGCATCGTGCAAGGACTCACAGAGTTCCTGCCCATTTCTTCGAGCGCACACGTCTCGATCTTCGGACAGCTGCTGTTTGACGGCCGAGACCCCGGGGCGGCCTTCACCGCCGTCACGCAACTGGGCACCGAAACCGCTGTACTGGTCTACTTCTGGCGCGACATCGTGCGCATCGTCACGGCATGGTTCGGCTCCCTGACCGGGCGTGTGGACCGCGGCGACCCGGATGCCCGGATGGGCTGGCTGGTCATCCTCGGCTCCCTTCCCATCGTCGTGCTGGGGTTGCTGCTGGAGAGCTTCATCGACACGACGTTCCGTAGTCTGTGGGTCACCGTGACGATGCTGGCCGGGGTTGCCATCGTGCTGTTCTTCGCCGACAGGATGGGTGAACGCAACACCCGCACCCTGGACAAGCTCACCTGGGGCCACGGCATCATCTTCGGACTTGCACAGGCGGCCGCACTGATTCCGGGCGTTTCGCGCTCCGGCGGCACGATCTCCGCCGGGCTCTTCATGGGCTACAGCCGTGAAGCCGCCACGCGGTACTCGTTCCTGTTGGCCATTCCCGCGGTGTTCGGCTCGGGGCTCTACAAGCTGACCGATATCGGTGGGGGTGGTGGCGCGGGTGTCTGGGGCCCCACCATCGTCGCGACGATCATCGCCTTCTTCGTCGGCTACGCCGTCATCGCCTGGCTCATCAAATTCATCAGCACCCACACGTTCCGCGGATTCGTCTACTACCGGCTGGGGCTGGCTGCAGTGGTCGCGGTACTCCTCATCACCGGTGTGCTGCAGGCCTAGGGTGTCGGACATGGAACGTCGCACGGTGGGATCCTCCGGACTGCAGGTGTCCCGCATGGGGTTGGGCACCATGGCCTGGGGTCGGGACACGGACTGGCCGACGGTGAAGCAGCTGGTCAACACCTTCATCGATGCCGGCGGCAACCTCCTGGACACGGCTCCTGCGTACGGCGGCGGCGTTGCGGAGAAGATGATCGGGAAGTTGTTGGCCGGCGGCGTCGCGCGTCA
>CBDTVQ010000347.1:0-2700 GCA_965364045.1 uncultured Tessaracoccus sp.
CGCGGATCAGCCCAGTTGCCGATGACGCCCAGCGTGCTCATCAACGCCATAAAGGTGATGAACAGTGAAGCGCCCAGCAGTGCACCGAGAATGGGGCGGAAGGAGTCCGAGAGGAACTCAAAGAATGAGTCCACCCAGGCGAACTTCCCACGGACGCCACCGGCCCGTGCGGCTGCCTTGAGATCCGCGTCCGAGGGTGGCCCGGAACTGACCATCTCGGGAAGCTCCTGGATCTCGTTGTAGACGGTCTGAACCGCTCCACCCATGATGATCTGGAACCGGTTGCCACTCTGCGGGACGGCCCCCATCACGCCCTTGATGGTCTCCACCGTCTCCACCGTGACGTCCGAGGAGTCCAGAAGCTGGAACCTCAGGCGGGTGGCGCAGTGGCTGAGGCTGACGATGTTGGCCGGGCCACCGACCGCGTTGACGACTTCCTGTGCTGCACTCATCTGGATCTCCTCAAGCTCAGTTCTCGCCCACGGGGACGAGCGCTCGGACTTCTTGCGGGGTGGAGCAGGTGACGGCCTTGGCAGCCAGTTCCTTGCAGGTGGCCAGGTCGTAGGCCCTGACCGTTGCCTTGACGGACGGAATGGCGGGGATGGAGCAGCTCAACTCGTCCACGCCCAGCCCAACAAGGATGGGCACTGCCTGGGGATCTGAAGCAACCCCGCCACAGATTCCCAACCATTTGCCTTGCGCGTGCAGCGCCTCCGCCGCGTTCCCGATGAGGGTGAGGACCGCAGGGTTGCAGGGGTCCACCTGCGCTGCGAGTTTCGGATGTCCACGGTCCATGGCGAGCGTGTAGCTGGTGAGGTCATTGGTGCCAACGCTGAAGAAGTCGCATCCCTCCTCGGCCGCGAATTGCTTCGCCATCACTGCCACCGACGGGACCTCCATCATGATGCCGACACTGACCGGCGCAGTCACGCCCGATTTGCTGCGTTCCTCGTCGTAGATGGCCTTGGCACGTCGCCAGTCGTCAATCGTGGCAATCATCGGGAACATCACGAAGAGATCCGCCCCGGCATCGGCAGCTGAGAGGATCGCTCGCAGTTGGGTCCGCAACACCTCCGGCTTCTCAAGGCCGACGCGCACACCCCGGATTCCGAGGAACGGATTCTCTTCAGCGGGGATCGGCAGATAGGCCAGTGGCTTGTCACCGCCAACGTCGAGGGTCCGGATCACCAGCGGTTGGCCGGGGGCCAGCGCCCTTGCGCAGTCCGCGTAGATCTTCGCCTGCTCGGCCTCGCTGGGCGCTGTTGACCTGCCCATGAACACGAACTCGCTGCGCAGAAGTCCCACTCCCTCGGCACCCCGCGTCATGCCCTCCATGGCGTCCTCAACGCCGCCGATGTTGGCGACCACTTTGACCCGGTGTCCATCCGTGGTGATGGCCGGATCGTCCTTGGCCGCCTCCTCGATGGTCTTGCGGTCAGCGATGACGCGTTGCCTGGTCAGTATCTGTTCAATCTCGGCATCCGAGGCGTTCAACTGCAGACTGCCGTGGGACCCGTCGAGGATCACCCGGGAGCCATCAGCGATGTCGAGAGCACGGGATTCGATTCCAGCCACGGCGGGAATGTCGAGCGAGCGGGCAATGATGGCCACGTGGCTGGAGGCCCCACCACTCGTGGTGGCGAATCCCACCACCCGGGAGCGATCCAGCTGGGCCGTGTCCGACGGGGTCAGTTCCTCCGCCAGCAGGATTGTGGACTCTGGCAGCTCTGCTCTCTCCGAGCGCTGACCCGTCAGCTCCTCCAGCACGCGCTGACCGACGTCACGCACGTCGCCCGCTCGTCCCGCCAGGATCTCATTGCTGAGTCCAGCCAGTTTGTCGGCAAACGAGTTGAACGCCGCTCGCCATGCGTACGGCGCGGACTTGCCCTTGTCGATGCCGCTGGCTGCCAGGTCCAGCAGGTCAGGATCCGAGAGCAGTTCTTGATGGGCGACGAAGATCGCGGCCTTGTCCGCTGACGCGTCCTCCTCCAGCCTCTTCTGCAGCGCCGAAAGATCCAGCAATGCCCTGTCGATGGCCGAGTTCAGCTTGCGTCGCTCGGTGTGACGGTCATCGGCAAACTCGTTGACCTGGATGTCGTTGCGGTGCAACTGCACCACGGTGCCGATGCCCAGACCCGGCGATGCGGAAACACCGAGCAGCAGGTTCGGGTCGCCCGACCGTGGAGCCGCGGGTTGCGGACCATCAAAAGTTTCTCGGATCGCGGGAATGGGTGCGGTGTCCTCCGTGCCACGAACAGGTGGACAATCCTCGCCGAGGCCTCCCCGCATGGCTTCCGCCAACTGTTCGACGGCGTCCTCGGCGTCGGGCCCGTGGGCGGTGATCGTCACCTTCTGGGCGTGCGCCACCGCCATCGACATGATGGAGACGATGGACTTTCCATTGGCCGAATCGTCGCCGCGACGGAGTCTGATGTCGGAACGGAACTGCTTTGCCAGGCCGACGAAGGTCGCCGATGGTCGGGCGTGCAGGCCGGTGGGGTTGGGCACCAGGATCGCCTCGGACACCGCGCTCTTCGCACTGCCGGGCGCAACGCCGTCGTCCTCCTCGCTCCCGACAGCCAACTCGACGGTGGCAGCGACGTCCTGGCCGGTGACAACCACACCTTTTGCGAAGGTCATGGCTCCCACCATGTCGGAGTTGGTGATGACCACCTGTGTCAGCAGGGACTTGGCCTTGCG
>CBDTVQ010000348.1:0-2695 GCA_965364045.1 uncultured Tessaracoccus sp.
CAGTCCGATGCCCAGCGTCAGCCACCACAATTTGTTGAACGCGCCGCGGTTCCGCCAGGCGGAGATGAAGGAGCCCAGCGCGACGATGGCCAGTACGAAAGTCAGGAGCCGGTTGCCGAACTCGATGTAGACCTGAATCCCGGATTCAGGGTGCGGCGTATAGGTGCCTTCGAAGCATTGGGGCCAGGTGGGGCACGCCAATCCGGAGCCGGTCAGACGAACAATCGCCCCGGTCACGATGATGAGCATGTTTGCCACCAGCGACGCAGTGAACCAGCGACGCATTGCCGCCTCGCCGTCGACGATTCTCAAGGGGGTCCAGCCGCCACGGCGGACAGGGGTTTGTGTCATGACGTCCATCGGAACACCTTTCGTGCGATCACAAGTGCGCCCATGCACCACACAGCCAACACAATCAGACTGAGCGGTGTGCCGCTCCGCAAGGCCTCACCAAGGGCTCCCGTGGGAAGTAGCGCCACAATTGGTTGAGCCCATCGGGGATGGCTGGCAACGGGGAGAAGGAGACCGCCGCCCACGACACCCACGAGGTAGATGAGGTTGGCGACGGCGAGGGTCAGCTCTGGACGGGCAGTGCCCGCCAGCGACAGTGCCATGCCAGCGAAGGCGCCGGCCGCGAGGATGCACGCGATCACCGCCACGAGGAATCCCGGAGGATCGAAGCCGGGGCGCCAGCCAAGCACCAGTGCAACGATCGCGAGAACCACCAACTGGATTGCCGTGACGATTGCGATGGCCGTGGCTTTGCCCAAGAGGATTCCGGACTTGCCCAACGGAGTGGCGGCCAGACGCTCGAGTACGTTGTAGCGCCGCTCGAATCCCGTGGCGATGGCCAGCGATGTGAAGCATGAGGACCAGATGGCAAGGGCCAGAACGGACGGCGCCAGGCTGATGAAATCGAGGCCCAGGTGCGAGCCGAAAAAGCGGCCGGCGACCAGGATGCCGATGGGGATGACCAGTGCCAGCAGAGCCTGCTCCCCATTGCGCAGGATCAGGCTGGCTTCCGTAGTGGCGTGGGCCCAGACCTGCTGCGCGCGTGGGGCAGCTGTCGCCGAGGGTGTGAAGTCCAGAGCTGTCATCGGCCAACCTCCGCCGGGCTCGTGTGGGACAGGAATACGGTTTCAAGGTCGTCGTCCCGAGTGAGGTCCTCCACGGTGCCGCTCACGGTGACGCGACCACGGTCAATGATGTGGACCTCGTCTGCCAACTCGGCGGCTTCGCGCATGTCATGGGTGGTGAGCAGAACGGCGACACCGGAATCACGGACCCGGCGCACGAGATCCCAGACGGAGCGCTTGACGCGGACATCGAGGCCGGCCGTGGGTTCGTCGAGGAACACCAGTTCTGGGCGTCCGATGAGGGCCCCGGCCAGGTTGATCAGTTGTTGCTGACCACCCGAGAGGCGACGGTACGGCGTGGCGGCAAATGCGTCGATGCCCAACAGCGTCATCAACTCATCTGAAGGCTGGGGATGCTCGTACAACTTCGCGAGGTATCGGAGCAGCTGCCGCGGGGTGATCTGGGACCAGGCGCCTGTTTGCTGGGGCATGAGCCCGACGCGAGACAGGCCCTCACGTGAGCCGGGAGAATGCCCGAAGAGCTCAAGATTCCCACTGTCGGGGGTTACCAGGGCTGTGCAGCACCGAATGAAGGTGGTTTTGCCAGCCCCATTGGGGCCCAGCAGAGCGGAGACCTGACCTGCGGAGGCGCGGAGCGACAGCCGGTCGAGCGCTTTCCGCGGTCCGAAAGTGACGCTCAACTCGCTGGCTGCAATCGGGGGTGGCATCGACACGAGCCCCAGAATACCGGGCTGATCGGTGTGCCAAACATTCGGAGGCTTCACGGTGAACGAAAGGGCAGATCGCACGAGATTTGACACAGCCCATTGCACTTGACCCCGAAGTGTCCTACTATCTGTGCAAGCGCTTGCATAGATTTTTTACCGGTCGAAGGAGACAGGCAATGACGGGCAACATCTACTCGGTGGCGGACAGGGCAGGAGTGTCGGCGTCCACCGTCTCCCGAGCACTGAGAGGCGATCCGCGCATCCGGGAGAGCACACGCGAGCGTGTCGAGGAAGCTGCTGCCGCGCTCCGGTACGTGCCGCGTGCGGCGGCCCAACGACTGGCAGGCCGACCCGTTCACGCCCTCGGTATGGTCCTGCCCCACATCGAGGGCACCTACTACGCGGAACTCGCAGTGGGATTCGAGACCCGGGCCAGCGAGCTCGACATGTCGGTGCTCCTCCATCTCGCCAACCCCAAGTCCGACCAACGGACAGCACTGCGGCGACTGGTGGGCCAGGTGGACGCCGTGGCATTCATGGCGATGAGTTCCGCCACGGACGATTTGGTTTCCGAGATCTCTGAACGGATGCCCACTGTCACCGTCGCACGCACCCACCTGCCCGGAGTGCCCGCACTCTTCGCTGAGTCCAGTGCATCCGCGGACGAGCTGACGACGCATCTCATCGAACTTGGCCGACGCGCACTGATCTTCGTGGGCCAGGTTGACCCCGGCTCGGACATCGAGGCGCGCTTCAAGGGATTCGCCACGGCGATGGAGCGTGCCGGCCTGGAGGTGCCGGCCAACGTGGCCGTTCCGATGGACGAGGGCACAGGACGACAACTGGCCCGGGACATGGTCGCCGAGGGGTTGGTGTACGACGCGCTGGTGT
>CBDTVQ010000349.1:0-2690 GCA_965364045.1 uncultured Tessaracoccus sp.
TCGGCCAGCTTGCCTGCGACGTAGCGGCCGATGTCCACCTGCGCCTCCTCCGTGGACCCACCGATGTGGGGCGTCAGGATGACGTTGCGAAGTCCCTGCAGCTTGGAGACGAGCGGTTCGCCCTTGGCCTTCGGCTCGTGAGGGTAAACGTCGATGGCGGCACCAGCGAGGTGACCACTGACGAGATTCTCGTGGAGGGCGTCATGGTCGACGACGTTTCCACGACACAGGTTCAAAAACAGCGTGCGCGGGCGCATGGCCGCGAACTCCGCAGCACCGATGAGGTTCGCATTGCCGGGCCGACCATCAACGTGCAGTGAGACCGTCTCGGAGAGCTCGAACAGCTCTGCCATCGAGCCGACGCCTTTGGCATTGCCGAGCGGGAGGCGATCCACGATGTCGAAGTAGTACACGCGCATCCCCAGTGACTCGGCCACCACGGACAGCTGCGAGCCGATGTTGCCATAGCCCACGATTCCGAGTGTGCGCCCACGAATCTCATGCGACCCGGTGGCTGACTTGTCCCACCGACCCTCATGGACGTCCTTGTTCAGGTCCGTCAGATGGCGCGCCATCGAGATGATTTCGGCGATGGCCAGTTCCACGACTGAGCGGGTGTTGGAGTACGGAGCGTTGAACACGGCGACGCCAGCGTCCGTCGCGGCGTCGAGATCGATCTGGTTGGTGCCGATGCAGAACGCACCGACGGCCTTCAGGTCGGGCGCGGCTTCCAGTACCTCGCGGGTGATCTGGGTACGCGAACGGATCCCGAGGTAGCTGACGCCTTCGAGGGCGGAGACGAGGTCACCGTCGATCAGGGCGCCGGGCCTGTTCTCAACCTCATAGCCCCGCTTCGTCAGGATGCGGGTGGCCTCGGAGTGGATGTTTTCGAGCAGAAGAGCCTTCACGGCCCCCACCTTACCGATCCCCGTGCGCCCGATGCTTCACAGGCTGAGCGAGGCCGCCAGAAGTTCTGCGGTGTAGGGGTGCTGCGGGTCTGCGAAAACCTCGTCCAACGGGCCCTCCTCCACCACCGTTCCCCGATGCATGACCACCACACGCTCGCAGAGATGACGCACCACGGCCAGGTCATGGGATACGAACACCAGCGCCAGCCCGCGCTCCTCAACGGCGTCGGCGAGGAGGTTGAGGATCTGGGCGCGCACGGCCACGTCCAGGGCGGAAACGGGTTCATCGGCCACCACCACCTCTGGACCGCTCACCAGTGCCCGTGCGATGGCCACCCGCTGCCGTTGGCCACCCGAGAGCTGGTGCGGGAACCGCGAGGCCATCGCCTTGTCCATACCGACGGCCTCCAATGACTGTTCCACAGCGGCAGGACCCTGATCGGGAAGATTGCCCCTTCTGCGCAACAGCGGGGACCGCAGGGGCTCGGCAATGATGTCCCCCACCCTCATCCGGGGGTTCAGCGACGAGTTGGGATCCTGAAAGACCATCGAGGCGCCGCCACGCAGGTCTGCCAGGGCCCGCTCCGGGAGTCCGTCCGTGCGTTCTCCCCTGAAGGAGACTGAGCCGCGGCTTGGCTGGATCAGACCCAGCAGCAGACGTGCCAGGGTGGTCTTGCCGGAGCCCGATCCCCCAACGATCCCCACGCGCTCACCAGCCGCCACACGGAAGGTCACGTCCTGCAGGGCCACGAACGGCCGACCTGAGCGCCGGTACGTCACCTCAGCGCCGTCAGCGGCAAGCAGTGGGCCGTTCGTGGGCGACAAAGTGTTCATGGGCGACGGAATGATCATGGGCGACCGTGCTCCTCGAAGTCGGACATCGTCGGGAGCCGGGTGCCCCGGGCATAGTCGCCGATCCGTGCGGCGGCCACCAAACCGCGAGTGTAGGGATGCTGGGGCGCGTCGATGATGGCCTGAATGGTGCCGGACTCCACCACGCGTCCCTCCAGCATCACCAGCACCTTTTGACAGACCTGCCGGACCACGGCCAGATCATGGCTGACGAAGAGGGCAGCCCTGCCCTCCAACTGTTCGTCGAGCAGGTTGAGGATCTGGCGCTGCACGATGACATCGAGGGCCGTGGTGGGTTCGTCGCAGATCACAAGGCCGGGCTGGTTCGCCAGGGCCATGGCCACCAGTGCTCGTTGTCGCTGGCCGCCGGAGAGTTCGTCGGGGTAGGACATGGCGACGCGTTCCGGATCCGCCATACCGACGCGCGCCAGCCAGTGCTGCACCACGTCCCGGATGGTGCCCCGCTGATCGCGACGGTGCAGTGCGATCACCTCACCAATCTGGCGCCCCACGCGCATCGTCGGATCTAGCGCCGTCATGGGCTCCTGAAAAATCATGGAGACCTCGTTGCCCCGCAATGAGCGGAGATCACCCTCTGGCCGGCCCACCAACTCCTGTCCGTTCAACTTGACCGAGCCGGTGACGTGGGCGTTCTCGGGCAACAGACCGATCATTGCAAGGGCCGTCACGGACTTGCCCGAACCGGACTGGCCGATGATGCCCAGCCTCTCGTTCTCCTTCAGCGTGAACGACAAGTTGTCCACCGCGACGGTGCGCCGTCGACCAAACGTCACCGTCAACTCCGAGACCTCGAGACGATTCATGCAAGCTCCGCCAACTTGGGGTCCAGCAGATCACGCAGACCGTCACCCAACAGGTTGAAGCCCATGGTGGCCATCGCGATGGCCAGGCCGGGCCAGAACGCCAACA
>CBDTVQ010000350.1:0-2675 GCA_965364045.1 uncultured Tessaracoccus sp.
TTCCAGATGATCCCCGGGCTCAACCAGTACTGGTATCCATGGGTGTTGGGCGGACGGGCATCCGGGAGCGTCGCCGTGGGCGCTGGCAGGCTTGGAGCACGGCTGGCTCGCCCGCGCCGCGGGACTTGCCGCATCAAGGGACTGACCGTGCCTTTGTGAAGTCCTGTCCTCAGCGCCAGGTACCGGGATTCCCCCGCCCGGAATCGGTGACGATCGCAACGATGCTCTGCCTTGCCGCTTCGACTGCTCGGCTGTCGTCGGCGCTGATGCGGACCGTCCCGTCCTCACGGATGTCTACGCGGGCACCCGTGCTGGCGCGGATCGCCTGAATGGTCCTTCCGCCCTTGCCTATGAGCAGACCCTTCTTCTTGACGGGAATCTTGACAGTCATGCAGTGGTGCCATGCGGTGGACTTGATGACGGCCTCAAAGGTGGGAGGCCACGGTTCGGCGACCCATACCTTCAGCACACGTCGCTCAAAGTCTCGCTCGAGCCGCACGCTGTTCTCCAACGGGTCCTTTGCCTGCCTGTGTGGACGGTCAAGGACTGACTTCACCTGCTCGGCGGTCACGCCGCGTTGCTGCATTCGTGTTTTCGCGTGCTGGGTGTAGCGGAGAGGCACGCCTTTCGGGAGCCCCGGCTTCCGCAGCCTGCTCCTGATCGCCGAGTAAAGAAAAGCGGCCCACAAGATGACCGCGACAGCCCCGACCACCCACCACAACGGTCCATTCACCTGCGCACTTCCTTTCGTGGTAATTCTGATTCGAACCGTCTCGTCGATCTTCGGGAAGATTTCCGTCGGTCACAGTGGCCCAGAGCCATGTCCTTTGTTCCCGCCATCAGTCAGCCGACGAACCGGGCTCCCTTGCCGAGGTTGCATTCCTGGCACAAAACTTGGAGGTTTTGGGGAAGAGTGCGACCCCCGTGGCTAACAGGAACGATGTGGTCGATGTGCAGTGTGACTCCTTCTGCGGCTGAAGCCCCGCACATGCGGCAGCGCCCCCCATCGCGACGCAAGATGTCGGTTCTGAGCCGGTTCGACATCAGGCTTCGCTCACGTTGCCGCAGTCCCTGAATGGTGGTGCGGCTGTCTCGGAGCTCGCGTGCACGATTGAGTTCCTGGATCAGTTGCGGGTAATCCACGTACAGCTGGCGGCGGTACGAGTTGCGCCCCTGCGGACTCGTGTAGTGCACGATGGCCTCGACCTCGGCGAGTGGCGTCGGGGCGCGAAGGGTCAGAGACGCGAACCGGGACCGTTCGATTGGCCAAAGGAGGCCCGGAATTGCGTGGTCTCCACAGGCAGCGTTCATCAGTGACTGGCGGTGAGTGCAGACTTCCCAAAGATATTCTGAATGCCGCTGCGCTCTCCGATACCGTTCCCGGATGTCGCAGTCGAGGTGGGATTCTTCCTGAAGGAGACACTCTGTCAGGTACCCCTCCAGATCGAACCTCTCCAGGGCCCGCTTGGAATTCGCTGCGTAGGCAAAGGTTCGCCGGATGGGAGGCAGAGGGGTGACGTCTGGGAGGTAGCGGGCGGTACTGGAACGCAGGGCGCGGATCGCTTGACTATGGGCTTCCACCCAAGAACGGACAACGAAAACCACGCACAAGGCAACGCCAAGAACAACCACAATCAGTACGAGAAGAGGGAGATCGCTCACGGCGAGAACAATAGGGGATGGAAACGCCCGGGGCGCTATTTCGACGTTCGCAGCGGCACGCGACGCAACGTCCGACGCAGTTCGCGATGGCTCGTTGCGAGAAAGCAGAGCGCTTATTGGTCAATAGTGATGATGGTCAATAGTTGACCGGAGAGATCTTGAATGCGATCCGAGAGTTCGGCGGTGAAACGCAGCGCGACATCGGCAGAGCCGTGGCGACCGGCTCGTTGATGATGGCGTCGCTCATCAAGTGCTTGAACAGGTCGTGGCACTTCCTGTCGATCGTCGCTGCGTCGGGGAGGTCTTCGTCCTGGATTTCGAGGTTGGAGCGGATCCGGCAGCGGAACAGGACCGAGCTCACAAGGACCGGCCCTGTCCTTGTGGTGTTGTAGCTCAGCCTTCTGCAGCGCTGTGGAACGTCGTCGCCTCGATTGCCCTCGCGTAGGCTGCCTGGCCGGCTGCGGTCGGATGCAGGCTGGAGGGGGCGGGATAGCCGGCGGGGGAGAAGCTCGGCGGGAAAATGAAGCTGTCCATTCCATCGCAGAGGCCATGGTGGGTGAATTCTCCCGCCACGTCGACGTACTCAAATCCGAGAGCTGTGGCTGTTCCCTGGATCACTGTGTTGAGTTGAGCTGTGCCCGCGTCCGCCAGCCCCATTGCCATCGCGTCGTAACCCGGAAGCCCCGGGCACGTTCCGGCGCTGGGTTGGAAGAGCAGGGGGTAGCCGGTCACATAGATTTCGGCCTTGGGTGCCTTCATCTGCAGTTGCGTTAGCAGGGCGCCCAAGTCCTGCGGGAGGACTGTCAGTGCCATGTGGGCCTTGAGGAAGGCGGCTTGGCAGTCAGCCATTGGATTGGCGCATGTCAGGGCCACCTCGGCGAACCCGATGTCGTTGCCACCGACGGTGACGGTGATCTGTCTGGTCGACGGTGAAACGTTCTGGACCTGGTTGGCCAAAACCGATTTGGTGGTGGCACCGCTCTCGGCAAGGAAGGTGACCTTGTTGTCCCTTC
>CBDTVQ010000351.1:0-2633 GCA_965364045.1 uncultured Tessaracoccus sp.
TGCAGGTCACCGGTGCGCGGATCAACCGAGTACACCTGCGCCTGTTCACCCGGCTCGCCCGGCAGGGAGGCGCCCAGGTCAGAGGTGAGGAGCACCCGATCCCCCACCCACGACGGCAGCGCCAGGCTGGCGGTCTGCTCCGGCAGCAGGCGCTCCCAGTTCGTGCGGGCCTCGTCGGAGATCCAGAGCCGCACCGCCATGCCGCCGCGGTAGCGCTTCCAGCGTTCCGGACCCTGGAAGTTGGGCGAGGCCACCACCACCCGGCCGTCGGTGTGGACGGCCGCTGCCATTGCGGGGCCCCAGGGCAGGCGTTCCAGATCGCCGTCGAGCGAGACGGAGAAGAGACTTGTCATGGCGCGGTTGCCGTCGGCATGGTCCGAGGCCAACAGAATGTGGTTCTCATCCAGCCACCCGGAGACGAGCATCCGCTTGGCGCCCACCCAC
Source organism: uncultured Tessaracoccus sp. (assembly GCA_965364045.1). Classification (GTDB taxonomy): domain Bacteria; phylum Actinomycetota; class Actinomycetes; order Propionibacteriales; family Propionibacteriaceae; genus Arachnia. Next base: position 445 of record CBDTVQ010000351.1, read on the forward strand.
GTGAGGCGACGTCGTCCGCCGTCGAGATCCACGACGTACAGGTCCAGCCCGCCGTTGACCGCGCTGATGAAGGCGACGCTCGCCCCGTCCGGAGAGAACCTGGGGCTGCGCGGCGGGCTACCATCCGCTGTCAGCCGGTGGGCCCGGCCACCGTCGGTGGACGTCAGCCAGAGATCGTCGTCGGCCACGAACACCACGGCGGTGTCATGGACATGGGGGTACCTGAGATAGCCACGGGTCATGGGGACAAACCTACCCATGTCATCTGAGCGCAGCCACCGCCGGGCCTCCTGACTCGACCGAACACAGAGACGCCCCGCAGGGCTGCACCTAAGTGCGGTCCCTGCGGGGCGTCATCGTGGCTTGGGGTTCAGGCGGACAAGTCCCGACGCCGTGCCAGTTTGGCGCGGGGCACGAGCTCGGGTCCGGTGTTGCCCATGACGGCATCGCGGTGGATGATCACCTGGGCCACGTCCTCGGTGGAGGGCACCTCGAACATCACCTCGAGGAGCAGTTCCTCCAGGATGGCGCGGAGCCCGCGGGCACCGGTGCCGCGCTCAAGTGCCTGATCCGCGATGGCCTCGATGGCATCATCGGTGAATTCCAGACGCACGCCGTCGAGTTCAAAGAGCTTGGCGAACTGCTTGGTCAGGGCGTTGCGGGGCTCCGTCAGAATCCGGACGAGGGCCTCCTGATCGAGCGGCGCAACGCTGGAGATCATCGGCAGGCGGCCAATGAACTCGGGGATGAGCCCAAACTTGTGAAGATCCTGCGGACGAACCAGCGCGAACGGGTCGGTGACGATTTCCTTCTTCTCCGACTTCCGGCTGAAGCCGAGCGGCTGCTTGCCGATGCGCGCGTTCACGATGTCCTCGAGCCCCGAGAAGGCCCCTCCCACGATGAACAGCACCTTGGTGGTGTCGATCTGCAGGAAATCCTGGTGTGGGTGCTTGCGGCCACCCTGCGGGGGCACGGAAGCGACGGTGCCCTCAAGGATTTTCAGCAGCGCCTGCTGCACGCCCTCACCGGAGACGTCGCGCGTGATCGACGGGTTCTCGCTCTTGCGCGCCACCTTGTCGATCTCGTCGATGTAGATGATGCCGGTCTCGGCCTTCTTGATGTCGAAGTCCGCGGCCTGGATGAGCTTGAGGAGGATGTTCTCCACGTCCTCGCCCACATACCCCGCCTCGGTGAGGGCGGTGGCATCGGCCATGGCGAAGGGAACGTTCAGCATTCTTGCGAGCGTCTGAGCCAGATAGGTCTTGCCGCAACCCGTCGGGCCGATGAGCAGGATGTTGGACTTGCCCACCTCCACGTCGTCGTCGGAGGTGTGGCGTGGTGTTTCGGCATCTGCCTGGATGCGCTTGTAGTGGTTGTAAACGGCCACGCTCAGCGCCTTCTTGGCGGAGTCCTGACCAATGACGTAGGTATCGAGGAAGTCACGGATCTCCCGTGGCTTGGGAAGTTCCTCCACCAGACCAACTTCGCTGGCCTCGGGGAACTCCTCCTCGATGATCTCGTTGCAGAGACCGATGCATTCGTCGCAGATGTAGACACCTGGGCCTGCAATCAGTTTCTTGACCTGCTTCTGACTCTTGCCGCAGAAATTGCACTTGAAAAGTTCGCTGGATTCTCCGATGCGCGCCATGTCTTCACCCCCCTTGCCTGATGCCCTTTATCGACTGCGCTGATGTCTTGCCAACCCTACCCTTTGGGGTGTCAACCGGAGGGTGGACACCCCAAAGGTTCAGGTGGTCTGAAGTGATTCAGGCGTCGAGCTGCTTCAGCGACGGCAGGATGTCGTCGATGATGCCGTACTCGACGGCTTCCTGAGCCGTCAGGTACTTGTCGCGCTCGATGTCCTTGCTGACCTGCTCGACGCTCTGGCCGGTGTCATCAGCCAACATCTTCTCCATGAGGGAGCGGATGCGCATGATTTCGCGGGCCTGAATCTCCAGGTCCGAGGACTGGCCGTAGCCGCCCTCGGTTGCCGGCTGGTGGATCAGGATGCGCGAGTTGGGAAGCGCCAAGCGCTTGCCCTTCGTGCCACCCGCAAGGATCAGCGCGGCTGCGGAGGCAGCCTGGCCGAGGCACACCGTCTGAATCTCCGGCTTGATGTATTGCATGGTGTCGTAGATCGCGGTCAACGCGGTGAAGGAACCACCGGGCGAGTTGATGTAGATGGAGAT
>CBDTVQ010000352.1:0-2619 GCA_965364045.1 uncultured Tessaracoccus sp.
CCGATACGCGGATGCGAGGCGCGTCGCTGCTGCCGCGGATGGTCGACCTGCGCGCCACTTCGATCGTGGTTGCGCGCGCGGTCGCTCTGCAGGCCACGGAGGAGGGACTCGCTGACGAACCCGCGGACGAACATCTGGAACAGCGCATTCGAAACGCCATGTGGGTGGGCACCTACCACCCGGTGCTCGCGGTCTGATCAGGACGGTCAGGCGCTTCTTGTCCTCGAGCGTCAATGATGGGGCCGCAGGATGCCCGCCTGCGTGGCCACGTGGATGGCACGGGCGCGGCTGTCAACGTCGAGTTTGGTGAAGATGTGGACCAGATGGCTCTTCACCGTCGCCTCACTGACGAACAAGGACTTGGCGATCTCCTTGTTCGACGCACCCACGGCGAGCTGATGGAGCACCTCCATCTCTCGTTCCGTGAGCTTCGGAGCCGGGTTGCGCATGCCACGCATGATGCGGGAAGCCAGTTCGGGCGCCAGAACCATGTCGCCCCGGGCGGCTGCCCTGATCGCCTCGACGATGGCGTCTGGGAGGGCATCTTTCAGGAGATAGCCCGCCGCGCCTGCCTCGACGGCTCGCAGGATGTCCGCATCGCGGTCGAAGGTGGACAGAATCAGGATGGCCGGAGCAGGACTCAGTGCACGCAGGGCCGCTGTGGTTTCGACACCATCCATGCCCTCACCGAGCCGGAGGTCGCACAGCACCACATCTGGGTGCAGGTATCCGGTCAGTACAACGGCCTCCTCCCCGGTGGCGGCTTCACCGAGGATCTCAATGCCCGGACGGGATCCGAGGACCGCACGCAGACCTGTGCGCACCACTGGGTGATCATCGACGAGCAGCACTGAAACGCTCATCGGTGCTTCCCAACATCGCCCAGCGGCAAATACCCGGACAGGGTGGTCCCCTCACCGAGGGTGCTCTCGACGTCCAGACCGCCGCCCCGTTCGCGCAACCGATCGCGCATGAAGGCAAGGCCGTAGCTGGAGCCGGAGGAAGGTGTCCGCGATCCGAGTTCCGCTGCGTTGAAACCGGAGCCATCGTCGACGACGTCGAGGCGCACGGTGTCGTCGGCGTCCACCAGACTCACCACCACTTTCGATGCATCGGCGTGCAAACGAACATTCGCGAGAGCCGATTGCGCCGTGCGGAGCAGCGCCACCTCCTGGGCGGTGGGCAGAACCGGCAGAGTGTCATCCACGTGGAGCGCGACGACGAGCCCTGTCTCCTGCCCGAATCGCACCAGCATCCGGTCCAGCGCTGCCGCCAGGGCACTGTCGTCGAGTTCGGAGGGCGTCAGCTCGGCCACGATCCGGCGAACATCCACGAGACCCTCCGCGGCCAAGGTCTCCACCTGGCGCAGCGTGCGTGTCTCCTCCCGGTCCGTTTCCCCGTCCAGTTCTGCGCGCACCAACAGGGCGATGGAGGACAGCCCCTGCGCAATGGTGTCGTGGATGTCACGCGAAAGACGTGTGCGCTCCTCGATGGCTCCTGAATGTCGCTGCGTGAGTGCCAGTTCGTCCTGCAGGTCGGACATCTGTTGTTGCGCAACCTGCAGGGAGTCGACAAGGACCTCCCGTTTGGCCGCGTCCCTCGTCATCTCGAGGTAGCCGCGTGAGATGCCCAGCGCGAAGATGCCTCCGATGAGCGGTCCGAAGATGTTGGCGTAGGTGGTACTGCCCGCATGCACTACCGGGGCAAACGCCACCACAGCAAACACGAGCAGCGCGAACACGACGGAGGCCCAGCGCGTGAGCAGGTGTCCGGCAAGCAGCCAGAGAACGAAGGCAAACCAGACGAACTCCGCGGAGATCGCCACGCACCCCACCCAGATGGCCGTCAGGCCGACGAGCCACCAACGGGCCGCCACGGGACCGTCGTGTCGAGAGGCGAGTAGTACTCCCGCCGCGTACCACAGCAGTATCGCCGCCGCGGCGATCACGGGTGCCAGAGTGGGGGTCCCTGCGACTGCCCGCACCAACCCGATCACCGCCAGCGCCACCGCGATCACGTGCTGCCCCACCTGCATGGAACGCAGCGTCGTAGTGGCTGTGCCCGGCTCCCCGGGGTCAGCCCACGAGCGTGTAGGTCTCGTCATGCTCTGCATTGCTCACTTTCGTGCTGGAGCGCGGCCACCAGATCCTGTCGCCCAGAAGACCGAACAGGGAGGGCACGATGATGGTGCGCACCACGAGCGTATCCACCACCACCCCGAGCCCCACGATCAGTCCCAACTGGCCGAGGGTGACCAGCGGCAGGACTCCCAGGGCCGCGAAGACTGCGGCCAGAACGATGCCGGCACTCGTGATGACGCTTCCCGTGTGGGCGACGGCATTGACCATCCCCTCGCGGGTGCCGACGGCCTGTGCCTCTGCCCGGGCACGGTGGACGAGGAAAATCGTGTAGTCGATGCCCAGTGCCACCAGGAACATGAAGGACAGTAGCGGCACCTGCAGGTCCAGTGCGTCCTGGCCGAACAGGACCCGGCTGAGCCAGGCTCCGGCACCGATGGCAGCAGCAGCGCTGACCAGGTTGGCGAGCAGGAGCAGAACCGGCGCCACCAGGGATCGCAGGAGCAGGAACAGCACGACGAAGCTGACGGCAAGGACGAGC
>CBDTVQ010000353.1:0-2610 GCA_965364045.1 uncultured Tessaracoccus sp.
GGAACAACTCACCCCCAGCGTCAACATCGGCAAAGATCGGGGGATGACACAGATTACTTTCAAGGGTTCCCCCGTTTCCACGCACGGCGAGTTGCCAGACGTCGGTTCAAAGGCCGATGCTTTTGCTCTGGTCGGCAATGACCTGCAACCCGTCAAGCTGTCCGACTTCGCAGGACGTCGGGTGGTGCTCAACATCTTCCCGAGCCTCGACACCGGTGTCTGCGCCAACAGCGTCCGCACCTTCAATGAGAAGGCCGCAGGGCTCGAAAATGCCACCGTGCTCTGCATCTCCCGCGATCTCCCCTTTGCACAGGCACGCTTCTGTGGCGCAGAGGGCATCGAGAACGTCGTGACCGCATCCGACTTCCGCACCACGCTGGGCGAGGACTATGGCGTCACCATGGTCTCCGGTCCCTTGGAGGGCCTCCTCTCACGGGCCGTGATCGTCCTCGACGAGAACGGTGTGGTGACCTACACACAGCAGGTACCCGAGATCACCACGGAGCCCGACTACGACGCCGCCATCGCCGCGCTCAGCTGATCCCAACCTTCCACCGCCAGTCGAATCGCCGCCCCACCCCGCGCCTTGGCGGGGCGGCGACACTGGTGCCACTCGTTCTTGGTCAAGCCACGAAGGATGTACCGCCATGCAGGTGACACCCGCGGCCATCGCCATCGACGCAGGAGGCAGTACCACTCGCGCCCTGGTCGTCAGCCGCGACGGTGACTGTGGTCCCGTGGCACGCAGTGGGCGCGGGAACCCGGTGTCTGACCCAACGCAAGCTGCTGTGAACATTGCCGAGGCGTGCTTCGGCGCCATCGAAGCCAGCCACCTCGCACCCCAGTCGATCATGGCTGCAGTGGCAGGCACGGTGTCACGGGACTTCCCTGAACTCTTCACAGAACTGCAAGCTCAATCCCTACCCCAGGACGTCACAGTCGTCAGCGATCTTCTGGGCGCCTACTTCTCCGCCACCCCTGCAATGGACGGTTTGGTTCTGATCGTGGGTACCGGCGCGGTGGCCGCCAGGATCATTGACGGAGAACTCGCGGCCATCCGCGACGGGCTCGGCTGGCTGTTGGGCGACGAGGGGTCAGGCTTCTGGATGGGTCACCGCGTGGCCCGCGCCGTCGCTGCCGAACTCGATGGCCGTGGACCGGCCACCTCACTCACGCCACGCCTGCTGCGCCAACTGCCTGACACCCCGCGTCGGGCTGGGGTACGTCGGGACGAGCTGGCGGCACTCCTGAGCTGGTCCCAGTGCAGAACACCCGTGGAACTGAGCGTGCTGGCTGTTCTCGCCGCCGAGGAAGCCGAGGCTGACCCAGTCGCGGCTGCCATCTGTGAGGGGGCCGCGGTCCATGCCCTGGCCACCCTGTCAAGCCTCGGCACGGACTCGTTTGGGAAGAGCTGCACAGCGCCCGTGGTGCTGGGCGGGAGTGTCCTGGACCCCGACGGACCGGTGGGCCTCAGGGTGCACGCCGCCGTGGGCCATCGAGCCCTCTCAGTCTCGGACGGCGTGGCCGGTGCTGCGCTGCTGGCCGTCAGGCAGCTTGGGGGCACAGCAGACGCGACAATGCTGGCCCATATCTCTCACCAGCTCCTTCATTCCTGAAGCGCAGTCGGCACAGACCCCAACCCACCGACCTGCAGCAACCGGGTCCTGCAGTTGTGGGACCACACTCCCCAGCTGTTCTGACCGCCTAGCGCAGAACTGGCCGGACGTGAAGTCCCACATTGGGGTCAACGAGGGTTTCCTGCGAGGCAGGAATGTCGTCGGCAAGGAGAGGCGCATCGACTGGCACGTTGCGCTTCACCAGCCCCAGCGCAATGGGTCCCAGCTCATGATGGCGGGCACTGGATCCGACGAAGCCCACGGCACGGCCGTCCAGCATCAGCTGTGCTCCGGCCTCGGGCAGGCTCGACAAGGACCCGTCAAGATGCAACTGCACCAACCTCCGCGGTGGCCGGCCCAGAGTATGAACGCGTGCCACCGTCTCCTGTCCGCGGTAGCAACCCTTCTGAAGGTGTGTCCCCAGCAGCCCGATCTCGTTCGGGATGGTGCGATGATCCGTGTCGACGAAGATGCGGGGCACCCCAGCGGCCACCCGTGCAGCCTCATACGCCCACATTCCCACTGGGAGGGCGGAGTCCGAATCTGTTGGCAGTTCTTCGTCCCGCGGCGCGAAAACGTCCACGCCACCCAGTTCGCAGTCGCGGACAACCCAACCCGGGGGAATGACAACGTGATGACCGAGCCAGGCCACCCTCAGGTCAGGCCGGAGACGCACCTCGACACGTGACATGAACCGCATGCGGTCCAGCCATTCCACGAGGGCCGTGCCGCGTCCCGGCTCGGTCCAGGCGAGAAAGCGTTTTCCGTCGTCAACACCGTGCAGCACGTGTTCGATGTGTCCGGTGGGGGCCAGTACAAGGGCTGTGGTGGCAACTCCGGGAGCCAATGACTCAAGATGTTGGCTGGTCAGCGAGTGCAGCCACGTGAGCCGGTCGGGGCCCTCGATCTCGACGACATCCCGGTTGCCGAGATCGGCCACGCCCAGACCATCAGCCATGGCGCGCCCCTCCGCCACCGGATTGCCGAAATGCCA
>CBDTVQ010000354.1:0-2603 GCA_965364045.1 uncultured Tessaracoccus sp.
AACTCCCTGATCACACTCGGCACGATCGCCGCCTTTGGCTACAGCCTGGTGGCAACCTTCGCGCCGGGCCTGCTTCCCGAGCAGGCACAGCAGGTCTACTACGAGGCGGTTGGCGTGATCATCACGCTGATCCTGGTGGGGCGGATGCTCGAAACAAAGGCAAAGGCCGGCACGGGGGAGGCCATCCGTGCCCTCATCGGACTCCAAGCACGCACCGCCCGCGTGGAGCGAGACGGCGACGAACTCGAGGTCCCCATCGAGGAGGTTGAACTCGGTGACGTGGTGATCGTGCGGCCGGGGGAGAAACTCCCGGTGGACGGCGAAGTGGTCGACGGCTCATCAGCGGTCGACGAGGCGATGGTGACCGGTGAGCCGATCCCGGTGGTCAAGAGCTCTGGCGACACGGTCATCGGGGCGACGATCAACCAGACCGGAACGTTCCGCTACACCGCAACGCGGGTTGGCTCGGACACCATGCTCGCGCAGATCATCCGGCTCGTTCGCGAGGCCCAGGGCTCGAAGGCCCCCATTCAACGGGTGGTTGACATGGTCTCGAGCTTCTTCGTGCCGGCAGTGATCGCGATCGCGATCTGGAGCTTCGTCGTGTGGTCCTTGGTCGGCCCGGAGCCAGCCTTCGTGTTCGCCCTGGTCGCTGCAGTCTCCGTGCTGATCATCGCCTGCCCGTGCGCCCTCGGCCTGGCCACGCCCATGTCGATCACGGTCGGTACCGGGAAGGGAGCCACGGCAGGAATTCTCATCCGATCCGCCGAGGCTCTGGAGACAGCACACAAGATCGACACCGTGGTGCTCGACAAGACCGGGACCATCACGAAGGGCGCCCCGGCGCTGACCGACGTACTGCCGGTCCATGGCCTGAGCGAGGAGGAGTTGCTGGTTCTCGTCGCGGCGGTGGAGCGCTCCTCAGAGCACCCGTTGGCTTCCGCGATCGTCACCGGTGCGCAGGAGCGCGGGCTCGAGCTTCCGGAGGCCACCGCTTTCGACTCGATCACCGGGCAGGGTGTGCGGGCCATCGTGAACGGCCGTGAGGTGTTGGTGGGCAACCGACGCCTGCTGGCCGCAGCCAGCATCATTCCTGACATGGGGCCTGTCGACCGACTTGCCGCTGATGGGAAGACGCCGATGCTGGCTGCTGTTGACGGCGCTTTCGCCGGTGTGATCGGTGTGGCCGACACCCTCAAGGACGGTTCAGTGGCGGCGATCGCCGCGCTGCAGGGGCGGGGGATCGAAGTTGTCATGATGACTGGCGACAACCGGGACACTGCGGCAGCGATCGCACGTCAGGTGGGGATCACCCGGGTGCTGGCTGAGGTGATGCCCGAGCACAAGGCGGCTGAGGTGAAGCGGCTGCAGGCCGAGGGCCGGGTGGTGGGCATGGTCGGTGACGGCATCAACGATGCCCCAGCCCTGGCGCAGGCGAACGTCGGCCTTGCCATCGGCACGGGAACCGATGTGGCCATCGAATCTTCTGACATCACCCTCATCTCGGGGGCCCTTGGAGGTCTCGTGACGGCGGTGGACCTGTCCCGGGCAACCATGCGCAACATCCACCAGAACCTGGTGTTCGCGTTCCTGTACAACGGTTTGGGTATTCCGATCGCTGCGGGTGTCCTGTACCCGGCGCTGGGAGTGATGCTCAGCCCGATGATCGCCGCCGGCGCCATGGCGCTGTCCTCGCTGTCTGTTGTGGCCAACGCCAACCGCCTCCGCGGTTTCCAGCCCGCGGTCCTGCCCGAAACCGTGAAGGTAGCCGCCACCGAGCCGGTGGTGGAGGTGGGCGGCGAGTCCGACGGAGATGGCAGTGACACGGGGACCGCTGCGTCGGAGGTATTGGACGAAGTGGATCCGGTGTGCGGGATGAAGATCGACCCTGCTTCCGCAGCCGCTTCCGTTCCACATGAGGGACGCACGTACCACTTCTGCTCGGAGCACTGCGCGACGAGCTTCCGGGCCGAGCCGGCGAAGTACACCAGCTCGGTGAGCCGCTGACACTCCCGAGTATCGGTGACCACCCTGCAGCGCACGGTGGTCACCGGGGCCGGAAAGGAGAACAAAATGACCACGACCCAGACGCAGCAGAAGGACCTCCTCGGAAGGGACCTGCTCGTCCGGCTTCGCCGGATCGAGGGCCAAATCCGAGGCATAGCCCGGATGATCGAGCAGGACACCTACTGCATCGACGTACTCACCCAAGTCTCAGCAGCCTCCCGCGCATTGCAACGGGTGGCCCTCGCGCTGGTGGACGACCACATGAGCCATTGCCTCGTTGACGCCGCCCGCGCTGGCGGTGAGGAACAGGAGATCAAGCTCAAAGAGGCATCCGACGCCATCGCACGTCTCGTGCGCAGCTGAGCGGTGGGGGAGGTCATGGCCGAGTTGCGCGAGGGGCTTCCGCACGGAATTTGACAACGGAATTCGACACGAGATCCTCACTGCCATGATCCCTCAACGACACAGATCCACAATCTGACACAACCACGAATCGAAGGAGCACGAACGATGAACGGCAACTGGAGAGGACAGCCCATGGCCAGCACGTGGCGTACCCGAGTGGAGTGCGGCAGCCCCGAACTCACAGTCGAGCA
>CBDTVQ010000355.1:0-2599 GCA_965364045.1 uncultured Tessaracoccus sp.
AGGCGCCACGCAAGCTGTGGCACTCCAGCCCGGGAAGTTCAGGGAGGTGAGGGGGCGCCAATGAGGAAAGTCCTGCACGTGGACATGGACGCGTTCTACGCCTCCGTGGAGATGGCACGCGACCCATCGCTGAAGAGTGTCCCCATGTTTGTGGGAGGCAGCGCCCGCGGCGTGGTGCTCTCAGCCAACTACCCGGCGCGCGTCTATGGGATCACCGCGGGCATGCCCTCCACCAGGGCCAGGCGGTTGTGCCCGCAGGTGGCGGTGGTGCATCCCGACTTTGATCACTACACCGACGTCTCCAAAGCGATCTCGGAGGTGTTTGACACGCTCACGGACAAGGTGGAGATGGCTTCCATTGATGAGGCGTTCATTGACCTCACGAGTGCCCTGCGCCGGCTCGGCGATGATGCGGGCGCCGTCGCCGAGGGGATGCGGGCCCAAATCATGGATGAGCAGAAGATTCCGTGTTCGATCGGTATCGGTCCCAGCAAGTTCATTGCGAAGCTGGCCTCCAAGGCGGCGAAGCCCGATGGCCTGAAAGTGGTGGACCCCGACGCCGTGATCTCGTTCCTGCACCCACTGCCGGTGGGTGCCATCTGGGGCGTGGGGGAGGTCACGGCGGAGAAGCTGCACCGGCTGGGGTTGATGACGGTGCGCGACATCGCCAACACGCCCCGCACCACGCTGCAGCGGGCGTTGGGTGAGGGCCAGGGCGGATTGCTGTTTGACCTGGCCTGGGGGCAGGACGACCGATCGGTGCTGTCCCGGGAACCCACCGAGCGCAGCATCGGTTCCCAGGAGACGTTTGGCCGCGACACCGATGATGAGGAAGTGGTGGCCACCGAGATCCTGCGGATGGCGGCGCGCACGGCGTCCAGGATGCGGGCCCAGTCCATGGTGGGGCGGGTGGTGACGCTGTCCGTCAGGTTTGCTGATTTCACGACGATCACACGCACCGGCACGCTCAAGGCGCCCACGGACCTGACGGGTGAGATTCATGCCGAGGCCATGCGATTGTGGCGCAAGCTGCACCTGCAACGCGCGCGGATCAGGCGGGTGGGGGTCAGGGTGGAGAAGTTGGCCGACAAGGATGACACCTACACGCAGCCGAGGCTTGACGAGCCGACGTGTGGCTGGGAACAGGCGGAGCGTGCCGTGGATCAGGCGGTTCTCCGATTCGGACCCATGGCAGTGCAGCGTGCCCGGCTCACCACGCGAGCCGCTCGGACACCGGCCGGGGCGAGCGCCTCTCCCTAGAGGTCCTTACCATCCTGGCGCTTGCGCCACTGCTCCTCGAGTCTTTCCATGAAGTCCTGGCTGGAGGGCTTGGGGGAGTCCTGTGGACCGGGGGTGGGAACCCTCGGCTGGCCCTCACCCGTGACGCGCTGCCACGAGCTGACGCCGATGATGGCAGAGGCGAGCATCAGGACGAACCCGACGATGCTGATTGCCGGATGGATGGATACGCCCACGACGAGCAAAAGCAGACCGGCCACAAAACCCAGTCCGGCAAGCGTGGCGCGACGACGGTGGATTTTGACGCCACCTGCCCCACTCAGCGTCTGGGCGAATTTGGGGTCTTCGGCCATGAGGGACGCCTCGAGCTGTTCCAACAGCTTGCGTTCCTGCTCTGACAGGGCCATACCCATCTCCCTCGCCTAGACACGGCTGACAACCTGAACAAGGCTGACACCACTGATTGTACGTCCACTCCACGCCCCACGAAAGCCCTCACTCTCGTCGTGATCGCGACGAGAGCAGAGACATTGGCAATAGTAGTGCCCGTACCCGACGCTGGCGCCCTTGGGATTGAAGGAGATTCCGGCGGAAGTCCTTCACCCGAGCATCCAGATCCGAGGTGTCGGCCCCGTCCCGTGCGTAGCGGGCACGCTCGACGGTGCCGGCCAGGGCGCCCAGCTGTATGGCCATGGCCTCGGACATGGCATCGTCCGATTCCTGCGCCGACAATTCCTCGGCTGCCAGCACCGGTGAGGAGTCACTCCACCTCAGGCCAGCGTCCACGAAGAGCGCGCGCACCTCACGCCATGCATTCTCTGCCGCCAGAGATGCCTCCTGGCCTGGACGGAGGCGCCAAGCAGCCAGCAACATGCGGATCGTGAAGGGCAGGGCCAGCAGAATCAGGGCACCCAACAACGACAACCACACGATGGGGTTCACGCCGCCGGCGTCAGCATCCGTCAGTGGGGGGCTCGGTTCTTCCGTGGGCTCCGCTGGCGCGCTGGAGGGCGGAGCGCTGGGAACCGCCGAGTCCGAGGGACTGGCAGTGGGGGAGGGGGAACTGCCCGGCGCATCGGGGTCCGTGTACTCAGGTGGGCTGGCGACGGACTTCGTGGGTTCGAACGGCACCCAGCCAAGGCCCTCGAAGTACAGCTCCGGCCAGGAATGCATGTTGTGCGTGGTCACGACCCACTCGTCCCCCACGCGCTCGCCCGGCGTGAATCCGATGGCCATGCGGGCAGGAATGCCCTCGAGCCGGGCCATGGTGATCATGCCGGCGGCGAAGTGGATGCAGTAGCCGGAACGATCTTCCAGCAGGAAGTTGCTGATGACGTCGATGCCCACCTTGTCGGGGGCC
>CBDTVQ010000356.1:0-2590 GCA_965364045.1 uncultured Tessaracoccus sp.
ACGAGGAGACCACCCAGGCCGCACTGGCCAAGCTGACGTGGGCCGCCGCCAACCCGGATCCCACGGACCCGGAGCGCAACCTGTTGAAGTTGGCCATCGATGCCGCTCGCGAGAAGGCATCGCTTGGCGAGATCTCCGACGCCCTGGAGAAGGAATTCGGGCGCTACACGGCGCAAATCCGTACAATCTCCGGTGTGTACAACAAGGAGACCGGCTCCAGTGCGGCCGTCAGCAGGGCACGCGAACTGGTCGAGGCCTTCGAGGCGAAGGAGGGGCGTCGTCCCCGCATCCTGATCGCCAAGATGGGCCAGGACGGTCACGACCGTGGCCAGAAGGTCATCGCCACCGCCTATGCCGATCTCGGCATGGACGTGGACGTGGGCCCGCTGTTCCAGACACCCGAAGAGGTCGCCCGTCAGGCCGTCGAGTCCGACGTCCACGTGGTGGGTGTCTCCTCCCTGGCTGCCGGCCACCTCTCGCTGGTGCCGTCGCTGCGTGAAGAGCTGGACAAGCTCGGCCGCGAGGATCTCATGATCGTCGTCGGTGGAGTCATCCCGAGCCAGGACTTCGCGGAACTCCGCGAGAAGGGTGCCGACGCAATCTACCCGCCCGGCACCATCATCCCGGAGGCTGCAATCGACCTCCTGGAGATTCTCGACAAGCGACTCCACGGCGAGCAGCCCGCCTGATCAACCGCTGTCAACGGCCCGCCCCCCCGCTTGGGTTCAAGCAGAGGGGCGGGCCGGTGCCGTGCCCACTACACAAGCGGTTGGGCGATCACCCGTGCCCCGGGCGTGCCATGCTCCACCCATGACATCCCCCGCCGGTCATTCGTCAACGGCCCGCCCACACCAACGATGGGCACCGGTCTGGGCTCGTGTTCTCGCCTGGATCGTTCTGGTCCCGGCCGTGCTGGGTTTCATCCTCGGCGTGCGCCTCATCGTGCAGGGTTTCGGCCCGGAGACGCTTGCAGCCGTGGGGCTGATCGTGGGCCCACTGCTGATCCTCCTGGTCCTTGCCATCGCTGTGCCAGTCGTGATCTTCCTCAGGCGCGGCGGCATGATTCCATTCTTCATCGCCATGGGGGTCGCGGCAGCGGCTCTGCTCTTCGCGCTCCCCAACACCTACTGATGTTGGGCAGGACAAAGGCCGGCGGCTGCGTCGGCTGAAGACGCCAATCCCCTTTTTCCGGCGTGCTCGAGAGCCTCCATTTCGTCTCGCAAACATCTCGGTGGGCAGACCAGCCCAGATGTTCGTCAAACTCCACGACTTTCCACAGTTCGCCCATCGCACGCCGATTGGAGAGGCCTGCCGCCCACAGTGGAGAGCATGCACCCAACGCACGTGCCTTCGGCCACCCTCCTGAATCTGGCCGCGGCGCAGGAAGGCGTGTTGAGCTGCCGACAAGTCACCGATCTCGGCGGCTCGAACACCATGATCCGCCGATTCGTCCGCGACGGCCGCTGGCACAGAATTGCGTCCGGCATCCTCTCCACGACGAGTTCCCCGGGCTGGCTGGGCCTGGTCTGGGCGGGAATGCTGCTGGGTGGGTCGTCTGCAGTCGTGGGCGGTGCAGCGGCCGCACATCTACATGAGATTGGACCCAAGCCACCGATAATCGACATCTGGTCCCCGGACAGCTTCCCCCGCTGCAGGGATCCGTGGCAGTTCCACCGTGACCACAGAAGCGGACGGGGTGAGCCAGCAAGAGTCAGCTTGGAGCAAGCAGTGCTGGACGTGTGCTCGTCAGGTGATCCCGACGACATCGCAGCAACAATCGCGGCGGCACTCAACAAGCGACGGACGACTGCTTCCGCTGTACGCGCACTGGTGGAGACACAACAACGCCTTCGACATCGCAAGCTCATTCTCGCGATGCTCGCCGACGTGGGCGCCGGCGCCGAGAGCCCACTGGAGGTGCGTTACCTGCGCGACGTGGAGAGAGCCCACGGTCTACCTCTTGGTCAGCGGCAGGTGGGGGTGGGTGCCGGCACCCGAACGGACGTTGGCTACGTCGAACACATGGTGTTGGTGGAACTCGATGGGAGGCTCGGCCACGAGGGGGCCGGCGTGTGGCGCGACTGGGCGCGCGACAACCACCATGCAGTGTCGGGACACTTCATCACTCTGCGTTACGGCTGGGACGACGTGGTGCGCCGCCCATGCGAGCTCGCGTGGCAAGTCGCGGAGGTACTCACACAGAATGGCTGGACTGGGTTGCTGAGGCGGTGCGGATCTTGCCGGGCGGTGCACGGCACCTGAGCAGGCCCAATCTCAGGAACATCTCGGTGGGCAGACCAGCCGAAATGTTTGTCGAACCCCAGGTGCGGCGTGGATCAGCCGCCCGACTTGCGGCGGAACTGACGCTTGCCGCCCAATTGGCTGTGCGCGCGGCCACCCTGGCTGCGGTCGGAGTTGATCCCCTGGGCTGCCGACTGGTGCTCGTTCGCCTTCTTGCGCTCCAGCGCCAGACGCATCGCTTCCTTGGGATCCAGCGGCGAGTCGGCCTGCTCGGACTCGGCGGGGTCCAACGGTGCGTCGGTCTGTTCGGGCTCAGTCATGCAGGGAACTCTAGTACTCAAACCCCGTC
>CBDTVQ010000357.1:0-2572 GCA_965364045.1 uncultured Tessaracoccus sp.
GGACGCCGCCGGACTTACAAATACCCCCTGGGCCTAGCCCAGGGGGTATTTTTTTTGCCCATTATTGGAAAGTCACACCGTTGCTGGCTTCGTTGTTGGGGGCCGGGGCCGCTAGGCTAGGACACGTTGGCTCCGTAGCTCAGGGGATAGAGCACCGCTCTCCTAAAGCGGGTGTCGGAGGTTCGAATCCTCCCGGGGCCGCCACGTGATCTCGCTCGAGATCGAAGACACCCGGACCTGCGTAAGTGGGTTCGGGTGTTGCTGTGTATGCGGCTGATCCCATCGACAAACCGCAGCAATGGCAGCGACGCCGGGGACCGTGGTCATTGCAGCCGGGCCCACCGAGCAGGATTGATCACAACCGCCTGCAATTCGCGGATCTCCAAGCGGATCTCCTGCGGGGCACAGTGCAACCCTGGGCGGGTTCGCCCACGACAATCGCGCTCTGCCCGCACGCCTGGATGTTCGGCGCTCTGCTGGTGGCCTCCCCGCAGCGGATAGCAAAAGGGCCCGCGCACGAGACTCTTCGTGCGCGGGCCATCCATGTGTGACGCGGGTCGATTCAGCTCCCCGCGATGACGTCGCCCGAGGGCCAGGTCTCCTTGATGAACGCGGCAACATCTTCGGAGTGCAGGAGCTCGTCGAGCTTCAGGACTCCATCGTTGGTGTTGTCGCTGCGCCACGCCAGGAGGTTGGCGTTGGGGTTTCCCTCAACTGCCTCAGCCGCGATCGCGTCTTCGGTGTTCAAGCCGGCGTTGAGGATGAAGTTGCCGTTGACGAACGCGACGTCAATGGCTGGATCCTCGAGCTGCTGGACGATGACCTCGGGCTGGTTCTCCGAAAACTTGAAGCCGCGGGGGTTCTGCTCATCGGTCAGGGTCAGAACGTTGCTGTCATCCTCCACGCCCTGGAGCTGTCCCTCAGCCTCCAACACACGAAGCCCGCGAATCTGGTTGGCGGCATCGTTGGTGATGGCGATGGTGGCGCCATCCGGAACGTCCTCCAACGATTCGTACTTGCTGGAGAAGGCCGCGTAGGGCTCGATGTGGATGCCCTCCCCGTGATCAAAGTCGTAGCCCTTCTCCTCAATCTGGTCCTGCAGGTAGGGAAGGTGCTGGAAGTAGTTGGCGTCAATCTCGCCGGAGGCGAGGGCCTCGTTGGGTAGAACGAAGTCATCGAACTCGACGATCTCCAGATCGAGACCAGCGTCCTCCGCGAGGTTCTGCTGCACGAACTCGAGGATTTTGGCGTGGGGGAGCGGGCTTGCCCCCACCTTCACAGCCGTCAGGGCGGTGCCATCGCCGGTTGCAGGGGTGGGAGTCTGATCTGCGGTGTCGCCTCCACATGCGCTGAGCATGAGGGCGGACGCCACTGCGAGACTGGCGGTGAGTTTGGCGAGGTTGGCCATGGGGGATTCCTTGTCTTGTGATGGTGACCGGTGCCCGGATGGCAGCCAATCGTTTTGTGGGGTCATCGGTGGTCGACGCGCCGCACGACGGCGTCACCGATCACCTGGACGATTTGGACGAAAAGGACCAGCAGCACCAGGACCACGAGCATGACCTCCGGCTGGAAGCGCTGGTAGCCGTAGTTGTAGGCGAGGCGGCCGAGGCCACCGCCGCCGATCAGCCCGGCCATGGCGGAGTAGCCGATGAGAGTCACGAGCGTGGTGGTGACACTGGCCACGAGCGACGGCTTCGCTTCAGGCAGCAACACCTTCCAGACGGTCTGGTGACGGGTTGAGCCCATCGCGTGAGCCGCGTCCACTTTTCCTGGATGTACGTCGCGAAGCCCCGCCTCCACCAGTCGGGCGAAGAACGGCACACACGCGATGGTGAGGGAGACCGACGCGGCCAGCGGGCCTATCGACGTTCCCACGATGAACCGCGTGAACGGCATGAGGGACACCATCAGGATGGCGTAGGGAATCGAGCGCGTGATGTTGACGATGATTCCGGACAGGACGATGTTGACGGCGCGATTCGCTGCCATGCCACCGGGCTGGGTGGTGAAAAGGACCACGCCCAGTGGCAAACCGATGAGGACGGTGGTGATGCCGGCGATGCCCACCATCAGCATCGTCTCCACGAAGGCGGGCCACAGCGCCGTCGTGATGGCGGGGTTGGTGAACAGGTCGTTGAGGAAGCCAATCATCATGCGACCGTCCCGTCGATGGTGGTGAACCGCGTTGCTTGGGCTCCGTGCCCTCGCAGGACTTCGGCAACCTGCTCAGGATTGAGCTGTGGGGGCACCAGGATCCTCATTCTCGAGAAGGTGGTGCCACCCAGATGTTCCACGGTTCCGGCGAGTACGGGAAGGTCCACTCCGAAATGGCGCTCCGCATGCGTGAGGGCCGCGGCGTCTCCCGAGTGGGTGGTGTCCAGTACCTCCAGGGGGCTGCCCAGCTCCGACGGCACGTCGGCGCATGTGGGAAGCTGCAGCAACACCTCACCCAGACGGCTTCCGAGCCGCCCAACGACCTCAGCCAGAGGCCCGGATTCCACGACGAGTCCCGCTTCCAGCAGCGAGACCGAATCACAGATGCGCTTCACAACGTGCATTTCATGGGTGA
>CBDTVQ010000358.1:0-2559 GCA_965364045.1 uncultured Tessaracoccus sp.
AAGAGGTGGCCCCACTCGCTTCAGCACTGGTGGTGGTGTTCCATCCGGGCACCGAGGGTGGGCACGGCATCGTCGATGTCCTCACCTGCAGTGTCCCCGCCAGTGGACGGCTGCCGTCGAGTTTCCCCTGGAGTACCGGTCAAGTGCCGCTTCACCACGATCATCTGCCCACCGGACGGCCACTGGCGCCTGAGGGTCTACTCACTCGCTATCGCGATCACCACGACGGCCCCCAGTTCCCGTTCGGTTTCGGCCTGGGGTACTCCGGAATCGAGTACAGCAACATCGAACTCGTGGACCCGGGGGTGGCGTCCGGCGGGACCATTCGAGTGAGTGCTCGGGTGTCGAACACCGGTGAACGCGAGGCGATCGAAACCGTGCAGCTCTACATCCGCGCGCATCGGGCGACCATCTCCAGACCGGTGAGCGAGTTCGTCGATGTGCAGCGTGTGCTGCTCGCGGCCGGCGAATCGCGGACTGTAGAGTTCGAACTGGACCACCAGACCTTGGCTCATCGGGACGCCAGCGGTGGGGCGTGCGGCGAGCCAGGACCATTCACCATCCGCGTCGCACCCCATGCCGAAGGTGGAGTCGCGCTGCGGATCGACGTTGGTGTGTAGTCCAACCTTGGTTGTACTGGCCGGTGTCAGTCGTCGTCGTCACCGAGGCCGCTCCACGTTCACCGTCATGCAATTGTGGACCAAGGGCGTGGCCCACATCCAGGAAGCACGCCAAAGTGGCGGGAAGCATCAGCCTCGGCCCCCAGGTACATCAATGTCCTGGCCACCTGATGCCGATAGCGTGGGTGCCAGGTCTCAACCCGGAGGTGCACAGTGGTGGAAGCAGCTTTCCTCGTCGCGAGCCAGAGCGAAGGCCGGGTGGAGGTGATTGCGCTCGGCTTCGATGAATCAGAGCGTGTCGCCGTCATCGAGCAGGACTCTGCGACCGCCCTCGCCGTGCATCCCACCCTGCCCATCGTCTACGTCGCCACTCAGAACGACGGCGGAGCCGTAACTTCAGTGGACATCCGCTCCGGTAACTCATCTGAGGTCACCGGAGTGGGGGACGTGCCGTGCTTCCTGTTCCTGTCCGACGACGAAGGTGGGGAGGAAGAGCCCACGCTCCTGTTGTCCGCAAACTACGGCGATGGGACGCTGTCAGCCATCCGGTTCCAGGACGGGCATGTGTCGGACGTCGCCAGCCGTGTTTCCTTCGGTTTCGTGGCCCGGCCCGGCACACATCCCCTTCGTCAGAATGGTTCGCATCCCCACTGGGTGGGGCGAAACGGGGACCTGCTGGTCACCGATCTTGGCAATGACGTGATCCACGAGGTTGCGCTTCACGCTGGGAAACTGGTGAATCGGGGAGTACACCGCCGGATGCCTGTCGGCTCCGGTCCGCGCCACGTGTGTCGTGATTCCACAGGCGGCCTCTGGGTGAGTCATGAGCTGTCCAACAGTGTGTCCAGACTTGGTCCGGATGCGATCGCCGTCAGTTCCTCGAGTAACCGTTGGCTGCCTGATCACCTGAAGGCCAATCATGTCGGGGACATCGCCTTTGAACCGGAGTCCGACGTGGTGGTCACCGCCAATCGTGAGCTGAACACCCTGGGAATCTTCACCCGGGGTCGTGACGGCATCGAGCCGGTTGCAGAGATCGACTGCGGGGGTCAGTGGCCCACGCAGTTCGCCCAGCAGGACGGCACTCTGGCCGTTGCCAATCGTGCATCAGACAACATTGCAGTCTTCGATGTGGGACCGGGTTGGTGGGAGAACGCGCCCGAACTCTTCGACGTTGCCCACCCTGTGGCCATCATCGCCGCACCCCTCTGGATGGAAGACCTCTGACACTCCCACTGGCCGCTTTCAAAGTAGGTGTGGGCGGGACGAGGCGTGGGTTCCAGACCCATGAGAGGCGCCGATGTTGGTATCGCCGGACATTCGAGGTCTATCCGCTCACATCGTATGAGATGTCATCGAAGTTGATCTCAAGGTAGGTGAAGGGGCGTCCAGAGTCAGGTGATTGCCACCGCGCCTCGCCGCCCGCGACCACCCGTCGCCCATCCGTGTCCTGGTGCTGCAAGAGCGGCGTCGACCATTCCTGTGTGGTGAACGATGTGCCGTCTTCGGAGGCGCGGGAGCGGTCGGGAGAGATGAAGTCGACGAGATCGTGCTGTCGGTCGAAAACCAGTGTTGCGGAAACCGAGTGCTGCCCCAGGGTGTAAACGCCGAGCACCCGATGCTCGTCGATGGCCGTCCACTGCACGGGCGCGTCGACGATGGCGCCCGGGGCCAGGGCGACAAGTTCCTGAAAGACAGTGACCGTCTCAGCGAGGTCCATCTCAGGGCCCGATGCGTCGACGATCGGGACGGCAGAGAGCACCTTGACCTGCATGGTGGCCGTGGCGTCGTGGTACAGGTGCAGCACTTCCACGGGCAGGCCGGAGCGTGTCGCGTGCATGATGAACATCCGTTGCGGATTCTCACCATAGGTGTTGAGTTGTGTGCCGGTGAAGGACATCCAGTCCTTGTCGGGGGCACTGCGGATGCGGCCATGGAT
>CBDTVQ010000359.1:0-2552 GCA_965364045.1 uncultured Tessaracoccus sp.
TCAACGAGATCACCGTCACCGTCCCGCCCGGCGCCACGGTGACTCAGATTGGCGATGTTCTGGTGGAAGCCAACGTCATCAAATCTACAGGAACCTTCCGCAAGGAGGCGGCCAAGAACGAGGATGCCAAAAGCATTCAGCCCGGTCGCTACAACCTGCTCACGGAGCTCCCCGCGAAGACAGCGCTGAAGATGATGCTGGATCCTGAGAACTTCAAGGTGATCCGCGTGACGATTCCCGAGGGCTACACCCTGGGACGGCAGTGGACCACGATCAGGCGAGCTCTGGAGGCAGAAGGAGTCACACTGACCCGGGATGACCTGGCGCAAGCCGCCATCCCCAAGGAGCTCGGGCTGCCCGTGTGGTCGCGGGGCAAGATCGAGGGCTTCATGTTCCCCGAGACGTACCAGGTGACCGAGCCCGTGAGCGCGCTGAGGATCTTTCAGACGCAGGCGGCACAGTTCACCAAGGTGACCGACGAGATCGACTTCGCCGGAGGAGCCGAGAAGCTGGAGATGGATCCCTTCGACTTGGTCACGATCGCCTCCATCATCGAGCGGGAGGTGAACAAGGAGGAGTATCGGCCCATGGTCTCCGCGGTCATCATGAACCGGCTTGACGAGGGCATGCCGTTGCAGATGGACTCCACCGTCCATTACGCCCTCCAGGACTTTGCCAAGGTCACGACAACAGCCGAGGATCGCAAGGTTGACTCGCCGTACAACACGTATCTCAACAAGGGCCTGCCGCCGGGTGCCATCAGCAATCCGGGTCGCGCAGCGCTGGATGCGGCGTCCCACCCCGCCGACATTGACGCCTTGTTTTTCGTCACCGTGGATCTCGACACCGGAGAGACGCGCTTCGCTGCAACATTGGATGAGCACAACGCGAACGTGGCGGTCTTCCAACAGTGGTGCCAGGCGAACGAGGGCCGCTGTTGATGAGTGGACGAAAGGGCCGTTGATGAACGGATGAAAGGGCTGTTGATGAACGGATGAAAGGGCTGTTGATGAACGGATGAAAGGGCTGTTGATGAAGTGTGCGCTGATCGGCGATCCAGCCGGACACTCACTGTCACCGGCGATTCATCGCGACGGCTATCGCCGGATCGGCGTGTCCTGGACCTATGACGCCATCACAGTGCGGGCCGGCGAGCTGGAGTCCTTCGTCGCCGGTTGCCTCGCCGATGACGCCTGGGCCGGTCTGAGCGTGACCGCACCCCACAAGGAGGCGATCATGTCCTTCGGTGAGCCAGATCACGTGAGCCGTCTCGTCGGCGCCGGCAATACGCTCGTCACCCACAGCGGCGTGGCGGAGGCCGTTCCCATGGTCCACAACACGGATGTCCCGGGCTTCGTGCGCGCGTGGCGGGCCAGGAGTCTGGGTGTGCCGCAGAGCGCGGCCATCGTCGGCAATGGTGCGACGGCGCGGTCACTGCTCGTGGCACTCGCGGGGCTGGACGTGCGGCAAGTGGTCATCCTTGCCCGCGACCCTGCCCGTGCTGCTGGCGCCCAGGAACTGGGTATTGCGCTGGGCATCGACACCACCGTCGCGCCACTGGCGTTCAACCTGCCGCCGGTGGACCTGGTGGCCAACACCGTCCCTGCTGCTGCGACGCAGCCCTACGCCCAGTCATGGGCGGACGCCGCGCAGTGGATCTTCGACGCTGTGTACAGTCCTTGGCCCACGCCACTGGGGGCTGCCGCCACGGATCACCACACGGTGCTGACCGGTCTCGATCTCCTGGCCGGCCAGGCCGTGGACCAGTTCCACCTCCTCACTGGTGGCGCCATTACTTTCGAGGACGCCCACGCCGCGGCCTCAGCTGAGCTGGAGCGCCGGACGGAAATCGAGACGACTGAACTTTGATGGAAGAATGGCCCGCATGCTCAGATACCTGACCGCCGGTGAATCGCACGGCCAAGCACTGATCGCCACCATGGAGGGCATCCCGGCCCACGTCCGGGTGGGCGTCGACGAGATCGCCACCAATCTTGCTCGCCGCAAGCTCGGAGTTGGCCGTGGGGCGCGCATGAAGTTCGAGGCCGACGAGCTGACGTTGATCGCCGGATTCCGCCACGGGGAGACACTCGGTTCTCCCGTCGCCATCCAGATCGGCAACACCGAATGGCCCAAGTGGGAACTGGTGATGGCCCCGGGCGAGGTGGATGAGGACGTTCTCTCGGAGTTGGCGCGCAACGCCAAGCTGACGCGCCCCCGTCCCGGTCATGCGGATCTCGCCGGTATGCAGAAGTACGACTTTGACGAGGCCCGGCCCATTCTCGAGCGCGCCTCGGCGCGTGAAACTGCTGCGCGTGTGGCGCTGGGAACCATTGCGAGTGCATTCCTGGAGCAGGCTCTCGGCGTCCGGCTGCTGAGTCATGTTGTGGAGCTCGGGCCCATCGTCGCCACCCGGGAGGACCTCCCGCTGCACTCGGACCTTGCAGCCATCGACGCCAATCCGGTGCGCTGCTTCGACGACGAGGCCTCGGAGAAGATGCTGGCCGAGGTGGAGGCCTGCAAGAAGGAGGGCGACACCATGGGTGGTGTCG
>CBDTVQ010000360.1:0-2527 GCA_965364045.1 uncultured Tessaracoccus sp.
CGGGAGGAGTCGTAGACGCTCTGGCCTTCTTCGCCGTCGAGTTCGTCCTGCAGTACGTTCTCCAGACCCGCTACGCCCAGCCCCTCGCCGTTGACGAAGCCGAGGACGTTGCTCGCCAACGAACGGTTGGGGTAGGTGCGGATGGGGTTGGACTCGGCGAACAGCCCGTACCAGCGACGCTCCCCCGCACCATCAACTCCAGCAGCCATGTCTTTTTGGATCTCGATCCACTTCGCGGCGGCTACCTGCTTGTCGACGATCTCGTAGCGCGAGTTGGTCCCGTCTTCCTTCTTCTTCGTCAGGACGGGCAGGAAATCATCTGATCTGCCGCCGAGATGTTTGGCCAGAATCTGTGCAACAGCCGCGGGTGCTGCCTTGGCCTCGGCCTGCTGGCGATCGCTCATGGCGTAGCGCTTGTCCGCACCGTTGGTCATCACCTGGTCCGGGTCCACGATGATCCGCACAGCCGGCTCGGTGGCTGCCAGCACGACGCCGTTGCGATCAGTGATCGTGCCACGCTTCGCAGGAAGGGTGGTCGCGGACTGCATCTTGCCGGCAGCCTCCTCCGCGAATGCCTCGGCGTCGATGGCCTGCAGTTGGAAGGCGCGTCCAGCGCACAGGACGATGACGAGGGCGCCGATCACCATCGCCGTGCGGATGCGGAGTGAGGATCGTCCGACGGCGAGTTGCCAGCTGCGACGATACCGACGGGTGGTGCGGGCCGCTGGGCGACGACGGCTCTCGCTCACTGGTCAGCACCCGGCGCGACGGGGAGGGCTGACCCGGATGCGGCGGAGTTCTCGGAGCCCGCAGCGAGCGACACCGAGGGACGCCGAAGATACGGAGCCTCATCGCCGACGACCGGGGTTGCCTCCCCGAGTATCTCGCCGTCAGAGAGCCGAATGAACACGGGATTGGGGTTGGGGACCATTCCGGCATCGCTTGCCCGAATCACCAGTGACGCGCTGCTGGACTTCTCCTGGAGTTGCGTCGTGAGGTTGGCGGCACGGTACTGGAGCTCGGTCGCCTCGACGCGCAGGGCCGAGAGTTCCTTGGACTGCGCGGCAACCGAGGTGGTGATGACCATCACCAATCCCATGCCGAGTGCCACCAACGCCATGATGATCAGGCCGAACCCCAGCGTCGACACGGTGGAGCGCACAGGAGGCACCAACGTCAGCCCCGGGCGGGTGTGTTGCTGTTCCTGGCCCGGGAACGAGACAGACGCGCTCATGATGTTTCCCTCGTTCTTTCGGCGACGCGCAACCGTGCGGATGCGGCTCGTGGATTCGTGGCTATTTCTTCGGCGTCGGGACGCTCTGCACCCTTGGTGAGGAGTCGCAATTCGGCGCTGAGGTGGTGGGGGACGACGGGCATGTTGCGTGGAGCCCGATCGGTGGCCAGCGCCGCGAAGGACTGTTTCACCAATCGGTCCTCGAGCGAGTGGTAGGACAGGACCGCCAGTCGTCCACCCACGGCGAGCGCGTCGATTGCTGCAGGCACCGCTCCGGCAAGGGCTTCGAGTTCCCGGTTGACCTCGATGCGCAGCGCCTGGAAGGTGCGCTTGGCAGGATGTCCCCCGGTATGGCGCACTGCTGCCGGAACGGCTTGGGAGATCACGTTGACGAGTCGCGCCGAGCGGGTGAAGGGCTCGGCTGCACGTTCGGTGACGATGGAGCTGACAATCCGCTCGGCGAACTTCTCCTCGCCGAAGCGACGCAGGATGCGCACCAGTTGGCCGGGAGCGTAGGTGTTGAGAATGTCGGCGGCTGTGGGCCCATCAATGGCGTCCATGCGCATGTCCAGTGGCGCGTCGACGCTGTAGGCAAAACCACGCTCGGTGCGATCAATCTGCAGGGAGGACAGGCCAAGGTCCATGAGGATGGCGTCGACCGAGCTGATGCCCATGTCGTCGAGGATGTCCGGCAGTTCGTCGTAGACGGCGTGGACGAGGGTGGCGCGCTCGGAAAGATCGCCCAGCCGCTGCGTGGCGACGTCATGGGCATCGAGGTCGCGATCGATGCCGATGAGCCGCGCCGTCGGGCAGGCTGTGAGGATTGCCCTGGCGTGGCCGGCAAGGCCGAGCGTGGCGTCGACGTAGACGGCACCCTCGTGGTCCAGGGCCGGACGCAACAGATCGACGATCCGGTCACACATGACCGGATCGTGCACGTCTGCGTACGCCTGCATCTCGACCCTTCTCCTTGCGTCTCTTGCACTTGTTGTGTTCCTGCCGGATGGTTCCCTTCCGGACGGCTACCTGACATCGGGGAAGTGACGTCAGGGCCCCGTTCCGGCCGGGAACCGCCCGGCAGGTGAGGTGGCTTGTCAACCCGGCTGGGCCAACAGTTCCTCGTTCATCTCCGAAAAACCTTCCTCGGCCTTGTCGGAGTAGCTGTTCCACTGCGTGGCGTCCCAGATCTCGGCCCGGTTGTAGGCACCGATCACCACGACGTCACGATCCAGGCCGGCATAGGTGCGCAGCATGGGTGGGATGGTGATGCGCCCCTGCTTGTCAGGGATCTCA
>CBDTVQ010000361.1:0-2523 GCA_965364045.1 uncultured Tessaracoccus sp.
CGAGCGGCATCGATGGCGTCGCGGGCATCACCACGGCCGGCGGCCACGACGCTGATGGCCGATACCTTTTGCCTGCCTTCTCGCGCGGAGAACGTCTCCGGCTCGTAGGCACCCAGAAGGGCGCCCTCGCCTGCTGCGCGGATGAGTTCCGGACCGGAAAGTTCGAGCGACACCGCAACCTTGAGTCCGTCGGCGTCGGGGATCTGCGTTGCCGTGCGCAGTGCCGCACCCACCGCACGCCGGAGTTGCTCGGCGGTGACGTCGGCGTCACCGAGCCCAACGACCAGGACGCGGGCTCCCGCACGGGGGAGGACGACGGTGGATTCCAGTTCGGTGCTGGCACCCAGGGTGAGCGCCATGGCGAGCAGCGGCGTGCTGTACGCCTTCTGGTACGACTTCTCGACATCTCCTGTGGCGCCCACGAGGGTGGGTTCACCGCCCACGGCCGTGAGGCCCAGGACGACGATGTCTGCGTCGCGTTCGATGTTCTTCGACAGGCTGAGGATGGCGCTTTTTCGAGTCACACGACCACCCTACCCATGCTGGGCGTGCTTGGGCGATGGGGGGTGACGCGGGTAGGTTTGCCGCCGTGACGAGACGCTGGGTGTTGTGGGCATTCGTGGTGGCTTCGCTGGCCCTGACAGCGTGGGGCATGGTGACGTGGGTGGCTCCGTCGACGCAGTGTCGAGGCGTGGAGATGGGGCCCGGCGATGTCTGCAGTTACTCCAGCTACACCGACACGGGCACGGAGAGAACGCAGACCTACGAGGACCGGATCGCAGGGGCGCGCCAGTCAGGTCCGGTGGTGGTGGCGCTCGGACTTGCTGCCACTGGCTTCGGGGTATTCGTGGCAGTGAGATCCAACGCTCGCCGGAGCACGGACGACGATCAGCCGTCCAGCGACATGGGCCCGTAGACGAGCCGATCCTCCTCATACAGCGTGACGTCCCCCACGCCACCCTCCTGCAGATCGCCGAAGAACAGCGACAGCCAATCCTCTGCCTGGGCCTGCTCGTCGAAGCGCGGCGCCAGCCCTGCCGACTGCAGGGTCTCCAGGGAATAGGCCCCGGTTCCCGGCTTCCACCAGTACGACATCAGATGGATGCTCCTCGCACCACTCGCGGGCCGGGTCGACGGAAGCGACGGATCATGAGGGCGCGGTTGAACATGTACATCAGGAGGCCACGCCTGGGCGCGTTCGGAACCCTTTCGGCGAGCACCTTCTTGAAGCCGTTCCACATGACAGCCGTGTTGATGATTGACAGCCCGAGCATGAGCCACAGTCCCGTGCCGACGTAGAAACTGACGGCGGGCCAGGCGCTGGTGGCCACCACACTGACCATGAGCAGCAGCATGACGGGCAGCAGAAATTCCGTGATGGTCCATCGCACGTCAACGTAGTCACGCACGAGCGTCCGCTCCGGCGATCCCTCCACCTTGTCCCACGAATCAACGCGAGCCCTGTACCGGGAGTCCCGATTGGCCCGTCGCTGGTCAGCCTTGCTCAGGCTGGGATGGAGGCGTTGCATCCGCTCCGCCTCAGCTTGTTTGCGCGTGGGGGTGGCACCCTGCTTCTTCTGGGGTGTCCGGGTGACAACCTGGGGGTTGCGGGCAGTGGCCTCGACGGGGGAGGGTGCGGAAACCGGCTGGCTGTCGCTCTCCCGTTTGGTGGAGCGCTTCTCGCCCTTCGGTGTCAGGGACGAGATGCGTCCACCGGCAGAGGGGGACTGATCGCCCTGCGTCGGATCGATGGCGTCGGGAGCCTTGCGCTCGTAGGGGCGGAACAATCCCACCGGGTTCCTCCAGAGATATGGGCGTCCGCGGTTTCGCGGACTGGATGTGCCCGCATGGCTGCGGACCCAATCTTGCGTGGTGCAACCCCCAGTCTAAACCAGCGTCCACGATCAGGGTTTCATCAGGGTCCCCACGCCCCCGGCGTGGACGCAGACCGGGTAACGTGGTTACCCACTGGAAAAAGATGTGGAAGGACTACTCGTGGCAGGCATTTTCGAGCGGATCGCCCTGATGTTCAAGACCAAGGCGAACAAAGCTCTTGACAAGTACGAAGACCCACGGGAGACGCTTGACTACTCCTATGAGCGTCAGCTGGATCTCCTGCGGAAAGTTCGCAGGGGGGTCGCCGACGTCGCCACCAGCCGTAAGCGGGTGGAATTGCAGGCCCAGCAGATGAACGGCGAGGTGGACAAACTGCAGTCCGCCGCGCAGCGTGCGCTGGAGGCCAACCGTGAGGACCTTGCGCGAGAGGCGTTGACCCGCAAGGCCGGGCTTCAGCAGCAGCTTGCGGATCTCCAGACCCAGCATGCTCAACTGCAGGGTGAGGAGGAGAAGCTGGTGCGTGCCAGCACCCGCCTGCAGGCCAAGGTGGACGCGTTCCGTACGCGCAAGGAGACCATCAAGGCCACCTACTCCGCCGCCGAGGCGCAGACGCGCATCAATGAAGCCTTCTCCGGGATATCCGAGGAGATGGGGGACGTGGGCATGGCGATCCAGCGCGCCGAGGAC
>CBDTVQ010000362.1:0-2520 GCA_965364045.1 uncultured Tessaracoccus sp.
GCTGGCGCTGCTGTTTCCCACCCATGCGTGGGAGGTGGGTGAACTGCTGGAGGGAGTCGCGCTGGAGGAGGTGCGTCGCGAGGGTCGTCCCCTGCGCGACATGTGGGCGCATTTCGCACGAACAGGTCGCAGCGACGTCACCGAAATCCCGGGAATCCTGAAGGTTTCTGCAGCTTGACGACGCCCCTCATCCCAGCAACGGCAGCAGCTCGGTGAGGGTTTCGATCTGGTGCTCGGCGTCATTGTCGAGTGGAATCCGGGGCGTCCTCAGCATGACGGCGTCGATGCCGGCGGCATGTGCGGCCACGGCGTCGATGGGACGGTCGCCCACGGCGATGCAGTCCCGGGCGTCGAGCCCATGGCGCTCCAGCAGTGCCAGGTGCATGGTGGGATCAGGCTTGCGGGGGTATCCGTCGGGGGCGCAGATGAGGTCGTCGACGGTGATCCCCAGGGAATCCAGCAGCGATTCCGCGCTGGTGCGTTCGCGATGCGTCACCACGAGGTTCAGGCCGCTGACCCGGGCCATGGCCTCGCAGATGTCCGGCATGGCTGGCGGGGGTGAGCTCCGCCAGCGCGCCTTCAGAGCTGCTTCAGCCGCTCGGAACTCTGAATCTTCGATCGCGTGGCGCACCGACAGCGTGGAGATGGCCTCGCTCGTCGAGAGACGGGTCAGGAGGGCGACGTCGTGATCCCTGACGCTGCGACCATGACTGCGGATGACATTGGCGAGCGCGGCGTCGAGTTGGGGATAGGTGTTGACGATGGTGCCGCCCATGTCCCAGAAAACATGTCGGTACGTCGCGGGCCGGGGCGTCGTGGGCATGCAGACAAGGGTAGGGCCCGCGGCCGCCACCCTTCTGGGTGAGAGGGCCTGATCTCCTGTGTCCCGTACAGTGCTGGATGCACTTTGAGGGCCACACCCAATACACCCGGAGGAGACCCACGTGAGCGACGACACGGTTCAGAAGTCCAAGGACAAGGCGGCCAACGCCCCGCGCCCGGAGGACCCACGGAAGCCGGATGACCCGACGGACGTGACCAAGCCCAGCTGGAAGTACATCGTCAAGCGGTCGATCTCTGAGTTCAGCAAGGACAACGTCACTGACCTGGCAGCATCCCTGACGTACTACGCCGTGCTGTCGGTGTTTCCGGCACTGCTGGCGTTGGTGTCACTGTTGGGTGTTTTCGGGCAGGGCGAGCAGACGGCGTCGGCCATCAACAACTGGCTCAGCGAATACGCCCCGGACGATGTGTCGCAGCTCCTGGAATCCACCATCAGCAACCTCACCACGCAGAGCGGCGCGGGGCTGGCGCTCGTCGTCGGCGTCGCGGGTGCGCTGTGGACGGCGTCCGGCTACACGGGCGCCTTCGGCCGCGCCATGAACCGCATCCATGAGGTGGAGGAGGGGCGGCCCTTCTGGAAACTCAAGGCGACGATGCTGCTCCTGACGTTCGTGATGCTCCTCATCGTGGCGGTGCTCACTTTCGCTCTCGCGCTCTCCGGGGGCGTCGCGGCCGCAGTGGGTGGACTCATTGGACTCGGCGACACCGCCCTGCTGGCGTGGAGCATCGTCAAGTGGCCCGTGGCGATCGGCCTGGCGATCCTGCTGATCGCGATGCTCTACTACTTCACCCCCAACGTGCAGCAGCCCAAGTTTCGCTGGATCAGCATGGGTTCCGTTGTGGCCCTGGTGGTGTCGGCGATCGCGGTGGCAGGCTTCGCCTTCTACGTCAGCAAGTTCTCCTCCTACAGCGCCACCTACGGGATCATCGGCTCCGTCATCATCCTTCTGCTGGGCCTCTGGATCGTGAACAATGTGCTGCTGCTGGGAGCCGAGATCGATGCTGAGGTGGAGCGTGGACGCGAGCTGCAGGCCGGCATCGTGGCCGAGGACAGCGTTCAGCTCCCGCTGCGCGACACCACGCAGGTGGAGAAGCAGGACAAGAAGGAGAAGGAACTCGTCGAGGAGGGTGCGGAACTCCGTGCCCGGCACGCCGACGAGGACTATGACAACAGGAGTGACTCCGAGAAGGAGCACGACGATGGGTTCCGGTCCTCACGAAGGACTGGCGACGATGATCCTCGCAGTGGGGGAGCCACCTCAGTTCGGTAAGTCACCCTTCAGCCCGACGGAGGTCCTGACCTCGTCGGGCTGACCGCCGGAGTGCGTAAGGGTGTCGCCGTGCACCGTCAGCTGTGTCTGGTGGTGGCCGAGCGCTTCGATCACCACCGGGAGGAGATGTTCGAGCTCGAACCAGTGGACATCCGCGCCGGGCGCGGGGCTGATGGCGGCGAAGCCAATCCCCACCTGTTCCGCGGCGCGCCGGGTGAGGCCGTGCAGGACCACGTGATCAGGATGTCCGTAGCCGCCGTCGGCGTCGTAGGTGATGGCAAGCTTCGCGCCCACGTGGCGCAGGTGGGCAGCGATGTCTGCCACCACTTCCGCTTCGTCTGCCGCGCACAGTGAACGCTCGTCGGCATGCTCAGCCGGCCCTGCGACGTGCTCGGTGACCCAGCGC